>JANLGX010000092.1 GCA_024654005.1 Gemmatimonadaceae bacterium
CGATCGCCCCCGACGCGCAGCTCATGGAGTTCGTGGAGTTCGGCCCCTGCACGCCGAGCTCGATGGCCACGTTGCAGCTGGCCGACCCGCCGAACACCGCCAGCGCGAGCGTGGCATCGACGCCGCGCAGGCCATCGCGCATGAACACGCCCATCTGCTGCTCGCCGTACGCCACCCCGCCGAGCGCCGTTCCCATCATCGCGCCGATCCGCTCGCGGTCCTCGCGCTCCATGCGGATGCCGGCGTCGTCCAGCGCCATGCGCGCGGTGACCACCGCGAACTGCGCGAACCGGTCGAGCCTGCGGACGCGCTTCGAGTCGAGATGGTCGGATGCGACGTAGTCGCTCACCTCGGCGGCGTTACGACTGCGGAACGGCGTCGGGTCGAAGCGCGTCACGTTGCGCACGGCCGACCGGCCGGCGCGCAGCCCGCGCAGCAGCCCGGAGTGCGTGACTCCGATCGGCGTGATCGCGCCGATTCCGGTGATCGCGACGCGGCGGCGCTTCATGAGCTATCCCCGGCGCGCAGAGCGGCGCGCTCCGCGACCTCCGCCAGCCCGGCGAGGGTGCGGCTCGCGATGCCGTGGATGAACACCGGACCGATGACGTGCCGCGCGGCGTGCACCCCGATCAACGGCCAGCGCGGTCCATCCCACGCGTGCACGATCCTCACTCGTGTTCCAGCCGCAACGGGCTCGAAGCTCCACTCGACATCCATCTCCCTGGTCATGCCCCCGATGTGGCGAAAGCGAATCGCGGGCCGCTCCGGAATCAGCTCCATGAGCGATAGCCACCACGTCGGCCACCCGATAGGACCAAAGTGACGATACGCGGACATCTCGACGACCGGCAGTCCTTCCGGCGACGGCGCGCGAAACCGCACGTACCGGTAGTGTCGGAGATGCGCGGGCCAGCTCTCCACGTCGCGCGCGACGTCGAACATCGTCGCCGGCGCCGCGGCGACGATGCGCTCGTCGATCGTCTCCATCGCGCGGCCGCGCGGCATCGGGCCGAGCGATCCGCGTTGCGCAGCGCCGCTCATTGCGGCGCCCAGCTGGTAGTCACCCGGAACGCGAACCGCCGGCAGACGCGCACGTTCGCGCCGACGGCGTCGCGCACCAGCTCCCGCAGCTCCGCGGGAGTGAATCCGCGCAGCACGGAAACCACGCCGTCGTGCCGGCTGACCGGGTGGAAGAGCAGCGGGAAGGACGCGAGCCAGAGCCCGGCGGCCGCCATCCAGCTCCGGCGGAGGTCGCCGACGACGACACGCACGCGCGCCACGCGGTTCAACTCGCGCAGCAGCGCCGTCCCGGTGCCGCCCGGAAAGTGATGCAGCAGCTGCGAGCAGGTGACCACGTCGACGCTGTCATCCGCGAAGGGTAGTCGGAGCGCGTCGGCGCAGACCGCCGCATCCACCTTTGCGGCGGTCGCGGCCGCGAGGTCGGGAGCGATGTCGACTCCGATCGTACGCAGCTGCACGCCGTGCGCCCAGGCCCGGTGCCTCGCGCGCGCGGGAATGTCGCCCAAGCCCGTGCCGACATCCAGCAGCGTCGCCATGAGGGGGAGATCGCCGATCGTCGACTCGAGCTCCGCGAGCAGCGCGGAAGCTCCACCGAACAGGGCGTTGGCGCGGACGACGTCGCTCATGGATCGCCGCACCACTCGTGGATCGAGATCCTTGCCGTCGAGTATCTCGCTGCCATGGCGTTTGGCCGGCGTGAGCATCGTCGACACTCTCACGGCCCAAGGCTCGCGTATCCGCCGCGGTGGTAGAGCAGCGGCTGCGCGTCGCTCGCGTCCGCGGCCTCGACGCGGCCGACGAATATCGTGTGGTCGCCGCCCTCGAAGCGGTGCGTCAGCGCGCACTCCAGCTGCGCCGCGGTGCCCGTGAGGAGCGCCAGTCCGTTCGCCCCCCGCGTGTAGGACGTGCCTTCGAACCGGTCGTTGTCGGGATCGCTGAACCTGCGCGCCAGGTCCTCCTGGTCCGCGGCGAGCACGTTGACGGTGAACGCCGCCGCGCTCTCGAGTATCCCGTGCATGACCGCGGCGTGGTCGATGCACACGAGGATCAGCGGGGGCTCGAGGCTCAGCGAGCAGAACGCGCTCACGGTGATGCCGTGGTCCACGCCGTCGCCGCCCCTGGCGGTTACCACGGTCACGCCGCTGGCGAACCTGCTCAGCACGCTGCGGAAGCGGTATTCGTCGATCATCGTCCGGGCGCCAGCAGCAGACCGAGGTTGGACAAGCGCAGCACCTCGCGCGGCGGCACGAAGTCGCCGGCCGCGCCGACGAACAGATCGGCCAGGTCCTGGCGGCGCGACAGTACGCGCACGGCGCGATTCATCATTCGCGGGAATGCTACCGCGACGCCGACGAGACGCTCCAGCCGCCACTTCCCGCCGAACTCCGCGCGCCGCGCCCCGTCATAGGCGGCGAGCGGCGCGTTCGCGCTTCGCGCCGGCCCGGCCAGCGATTCCAGGACGAAGGAGCTGAGCAGCTCGCCGCCCCGGAGCGCGGCGTAGATCCCTTCACCGGTGAACGGATCGAAGAAGTCCGCGGCGTCACCGACGACAGCGGCGCCCGGAGCCCACGCGCGCCGCACCGCCGACGCGAACGGGCCGGTCGCGCGCACGGGAGTCACGCGCCGCGCGCCCGCGAAGCGCTCGCGCAGGTGCGGCCGGTCGTCGATCCATTCCTCGAAGAACTCCTCTCGCGCGCCCGCGATGTCCTTCGCCCGCGAGACCGGGACGACGAGCGCGACGTTTATCACGCCGCCGCCGACGGGAGCGAGCCCGAAGTAGCCTTCCCGATCGACGTGCATCTCGCCGACGTCGCCCATCCCGGCCACGCCCGAATGGTGCGACACGAGCGCGATCCGGCTCGGCCAGCGCGAGCGCCGGGCGAGGCCGAGTCTGCGCGACACGACCGAGCGAAGTCCGTCGGCGCCCACGATCAGCCGCGCGCCGAGGGATGTGCGCCGGCCGTCCGCTTCCGCGACGACCACTCCGCTCGCGCGCCCGGCATCGTCCCGCGTGACGTCGACGACCCTCGCTTCTTCCTGCACGCGCGCGCCCGCGGCTCTGGCCTGCGCGAGCAGAATCGAATCCAGAATCGTGCGCCGCAGCGCGAGTCCGTCGTCGCGGAAGCCGCGGAAGCGGTGCGCGCCGGCGAACCGCCCGCGAAAGCTCAGCCCGCTCGGCGCGCGCACCATCATCCCGGCCAGCCGCGCGGCGCCGGCCGCTTCGACTTTGTCGAGCGCGCCCATCGCCTCAAGTATGCGCGACGCCTGCGGGCTGAGATACTCGGAGCAGATCTTGTCGCGCGGAAAGACCGCGCGGTCGAGCAGGAGTACGTCCACGCCCTGCGAGGCCAGGAACCATGCGGTCGCCGATCCTGCCGGGCCCGCGCCCACGACAATCACGTCGGCGTCGTTCACGCGCGCGCCGCTCACGCCACTGCCCTCGCGATGCGCTGGAACAGGCCCATGTACCGCCAGTGCGGGCGCGGCAGGTGCAGCACCGACGCCATTCGCGTCAGGTACGGCAGGATGACGGATCGCGAATCGGCCGAGAACATGAAGCGCGGGTGATCCGCCGCGAACCGGCGCAGGCGGATGACGGCGCTATCGAAGTCGAGCGCCGGCGAGAAATAGAAGCGCGGCGCGAGCAGCGTGTCGCCCTCGGCCACTACGTTTTCCTCGAGCGCGATCCGGTGCAGTGTCGTGCCGGGGTAGATCCGCAGTCCCACGGTGAGATACACGGCGTCGCCGCGGCCGAGGCGCCACGCGGCGAACGACAACGTCTCTTCGAGCGTGAGCGGAGTCTCGCCCGGTCCGCCTACGAGGAAGATCCAGAGCGTGCGGATGCCCGCGCGCTCGACGCGCTCGGCGACCTCCCGCGCCTTCGCGGCGGTGAATCCCTTCTCGAGCCGGTCGAGCACCGCGTCGCTCGCGCTCTCCGCGGTGATCCCGAGCGTGCGGAATCCGGCCGCGCGCATCGCGGACAGCAGTTCGCGCGGCGCGGTTGCCGGAGTGAAGTTCGTCGTGTCGAGCTGGACGCCGAGCCGGCGCCGCTCGATCTCCTCGCACACTTCGATCGCGTGGCCGGGCGGAGAGTTGAACGTCGAGTCCACGAAGTCCACGTGGCGAACGCCTGCGTCGCGGCGCAATGCGGCGATCTCGTCCGCGACGAGTGCGGGACTTCTGGTCCGGTAGCCGAATCCCTCCACGTTCCGGTACGTGCAGTACACGCAGCGGTACACGCAGCCGCGCTTGGTCTGCACCGGAACGGTGGCTCCGTGCCGTTGATAGCGCTTGAGATCGGTCCAACGCGCGAGCGAGAGCGGCGGGAGCGAATCCAGGTCGGCATCCTCGCCGGGCGGCGTGAAGGCGATCGCACCCTCGCCGCGCCGCACGAGTCCGGGAATCGCCCTGGGCTCCTCGCCTGCCGCGAGCGCCGCCACGAGCGCGACGCTGGCGCGCTCCCCGTCGCCCGCGACGGCGTAGTCGACGCCCAGCTCGGTGAACAGCGCTTCGGGTGCGACGCCGAACGCCGCGCCGCCGGCGACCAGGTGGGCCGCGGGTGAGGCGGAGCGCAGCTCGCGCACGACGGCGGCCGCCTCGGGCGTGTAGTGCTGCAGCGCTACCACGTCGCTGTTGTCGATGTTGCGGACGGATACGCCGACGATGTCGGGCTGGAATCGGCGCGCGGCGGCGCCCGCAGCGGCGGCCGGCGAGCGCGCGAAACAGAGATCGAGGAGGCGCACCTCGTGGCCCGCGTGCTCGAGCGACGACGCGACGGCCGCGAGCCCGTTCGGCACGACGGGATAGGGCTGCCGCTCGGTGTTGGTGCTCACGAGCAGCACGCGGGCGCGCGAGCCCGCGCTCGCGCCGCGCGAAGTAACCGGCGGGTTATGCGCCGGCAACAAAAAGGATCCCCGCGATCACGGCGCCCGACAGCGTAGCCAGCATGTTGACCAGGTCGTTGTCCATCCAGCGCACTCCGCGAATCACCTGCGTGGCCCGCCCGCAATGATGCACCGGCTGCTCGGTCTCGGTTCCGCAGTCGGGGCAGAACAGGCGCGCCTGCAACGTCGCGCCAAGGACCGAGTCAATGATCATGCCGAGCATTCCCGCAAAAAGCGCGGCGACGGCCACGGCACGTGGCCATCCAATTACTAGCATGGTTCCGGCCATTGCGATGGCTCCGGCAGCGGCGCCCGCGAAACCCGCGATCGTTACGCCGCCTGACGTACCCCGGGTCATGGGCGTCCAGGAGATTATCGAGCGGGGCTCGCCCCCAAGCGCGATGCCGATCTCCGTCGCCCAGCTGTCGGCCGCGGCGGCGGCGATCGCACCCCCTCCGGCGGCGAGGAATAACGGGTCGCCGGTGGCCAGCCAGAGGATGCCAGCTGCCGCGAAGACCTCGCCGTTAGAGATCACCTGGGTTGCGTCGCGTAGCGTACTGCCCTTAGCCAGGATGCCCCGGGTCAGCGCCCGCTTGCGTTCGGCGCCGTACGCGGAGAGCGCCGAAGTCAGCGCGAAGAAAACCACGAGGACGATCCCCCAGCTCCACCCAGCGGTCACGGCCGCCGTCCCGATGACGGTCGCGGCGACCGCGCCCGTCACGGAGAGCAGCCGCGCCCGGGCCGCCGCGGCGGCGACGATCGCGGCGAGGGCTGCGCCGATTACCAAACGGAGCATCATGGCGTCATGAGCGTTGAAGGGTGTTCAGGCGCACGTTAGCTTGGGCGTTCACTAGAGACGCAAAAAAACTTCCGCGACAATGCCAGCCACAGTCGACGCCCTCCTTCCGCTCAGCCTGCTCGAATCCGTTCGTGGGGCTGACACGCCCGAGGACACGGAAGCCGAATATGTCCACGAGCTTCGCAACAAGCGACTCGGCCTGAGCGACACCGTGTACGCGGAGATCCAGCGGTACACGGACGACGCGAAGAAGAACCGGAGAGTGGGCAACGAGAAAGCGCTGGCGATCGCGAAGCTGATCGGACGCCGGCCGGACGCGGAAACGGTGTTCCGCAGCGCCGGAAGGCGGCTCGCGGGCGAGATGTACGACTCGATCTCGGGGACGCGGCGTGGCCTGGTGCGCTTTCTTCCCGCGTTCATAGCCCGGCCCCTCGCGCTGTCGGGCGCGCGCCGCGTCGCGCGCCGCTACCTGAACGGCTCACTCAGCAGGATCGGCGGCTACATCATGCTGTCGGTGGGCGAATCAGCCACCGCCAACACCGCCCCGCGCGGCATCGGCTGCACGTTCTACGAGGCCAATCTCGGCGAGCTGTTGCGGCTGCTGGTGGACGGGGGCGGGGCAATAGAGCACGTGCGCTGCATGGACCGGGATGAAGGATCGTGCGAATGGCGAGCGGAGTGGAGATAGATCGCGGGTTGGACTGGCCGGAGCGTTGTGCGTTCCCGGTTTTTCCGTGGTGCGTTATTGCGTGCCTATTTACTGCAATGCGGCCAGCACTTTGGACCTCAGGCCACAAAGCATTCGCCTGACGTCGATAGTCTCTGCATTTAGGGATTCCCATTGGGCACGGGGCAGGATCCTGTAGTCCCGGGCGAGCTGAAGTTGGTACTCCAGCTCCATGCTGGATTCCCGGCTGATGTCGAGAAAACGCGCAAGCTCGGCCTGGCTGGCCGCCCCGCAACCTTCCACGATGTTGGAGGCGATCGACTCCGCTGCAGCGGTTATCTGCGAACGGAGAGAAGCGTACCCTGTGCGTGGAAATCGGCTCGTGGCGAGCCTGACGTTCAGGGCAAGAGCGTGCGCCTGGCCCCAAACGCGTAATTTGCGGTAGTCCTGCATGCCGAAGACTGATCCACTGCCTTTTGCACAAGCCCATCAAAAAGATTCGAGTTGATACGAACCACCCCGCGACATCGCCGCCGTACCGGCCTTAACGTCCCTCCGCAAAACGGTTAAACGGGAAACGCACACCGCGCCCTGCCTTCCATCCGCTCTTGATCCCTATCTCCGCCGTGCAATGCTGACTCCTCAATCCCTTCCATCCATTCAGCAGGCCATCAGGGAATCGACGGCGGACGGCTGGTTGATCTTTGATTTTCACGGCCTCAACCCCATCGCCTCCGGCATGCTCCGCCTCGAAGGCATGACCACCCGCCGCCTGTTCGCGTTCATCCCGCGCGAAGGGACCCCCGTGGCGATCTCCCACGCGATCGAGCAGGGCCCGTGGAAGCACTGGCCCGCCGAATGGAAAAAGCTCGAGTACAGCGGCTGGCGGGTGCTGGAATCGACGCTCGCCGAGGTCGTGGGTGGGAAGCGCGTCGCAATGGAATACTCGGCCGGCGACGCCGTGCCGTACCTCGACCGCGTGCCGGCCGGCGTGATCGAGATGGTGCGCGCCGCGGGCGCGACGGTCGAATCGTCGGCGGATCTGGTCACGCGGTTCTACGCCGTATGGAGCGAAGAGCAGCTCGCCTCGCACCTACGCGCCGCGGAGACGATCAGCGGGATCGCGCACGAGGCGATATCGCTCGCGGGCGAGCGGGCGAGCTCGGGCTCGCCGATGCAGGAGTTCGAGCTGAAGCAGTGGATCCTGGACCGGTTCGCGAAGGAGAAGCTGGAGACCGACCACGGGCCAATCGTCGCCATCGGGCCCAACGCGGCGAATCCGCACTACGAGCCCACGGCCGGGGAGTCCGCTCCAATCGATCGCGGGGCGATACTGCTCATCGATCTCTGGGCGCGCGAAGCCGAAGGCGTGTACGCGGACCAGACCTGGATGGGCTCGCTCGGCGAGCCCGACGCGCGGAGCCTGAAGGTCTGGGAAGCCGTTCGTGACGCGCGCGACGCCGCGATCGCGCTGCTACGCAAGCGGCTGGGCAGCTCGACGCCGGTCCGCGGGGGAGAGGTGGACGACGCGGCGCGCGGAGTGATCGAGGAGCGAGGCTTTGGCCCGCAGTTCATTCACCGCACCGGCCACTCCATCGATCCGCGCGACCTGCACGGCTCGGGACCGAACATCGACAATCTCGAGACCCGCGAAGAGCGCACGCTCCTCCCGGGAGTCGGCTTCTCGATCGAGCCCGGGGTTTATCTACGCGGCGACGTCGGGATGCGTACCGAGGTCAACGCATTCGTGGGGCGCGATCTCGTCGTGACGCCGAAGGAGATTCAGCGGGACCTGATCATCGTGTGACCGGCCGCGGCGCGATCGCGGGCCATATCGCGGGATCTTCGCCGCCGAGGCCGTACAACGCGAATCGCCTGATGCCCAGTCGCCGCGCGTCGCGCACGATCCCGGCGATCAGCCCGGCGTCGTTCACCCAGATCTCGCCGCGTCCCGGCGCTCGCGCGCGGAGGGTCGAGCTCGATTCGTCCCGCACGAACTCCACGCGCCAATCGCGGGCGAGCGCGACCGCCTCCTCGAACGACACGCGACGGCGTCCCTCACCGGCGAGCCAGGCGTAGCCGTCGGCGGGGATCAGCAGCATGACGCGATGCGCGCCGATCTCAGCGGCGCGAGCGCCGATATGTCTCGCCATTATGTCGCGCGGCGTGAGCGGCCCGGGCGATGCGGGCTCGGTCTCCAGCTGCAGCGCAAGGAAATCGGTCAGCGGGCCAAGCTGTCGGCCGGGGTACGCCGCGGTGTCGGCGACGGGGACGGCGATTCCGACGGGTGAGAGGCTCCTCGAGCGCGCAGCGGCACGAATGTCCGTGACGAGCGTCGCGAGCGCGGCAACGTCCCGCGGGCCCAGCGACCGGAAATCGAGCAGCATGCCGACGTAGTCGCGCTCCTCCGCGAGCCAGACGGCTCGCCGGGCGAATCGTTCGCGCGTCTCCGCATTGGACATTACGATGCGGAGAATGTCGGGCTGATAGCCTCGCGCGCTCCAGTTCGTCACGATCAACAACCGGCGCGTTCTCCGCGGGGCGTCCCTCGGGATCTCCGCACAGCTCATTTCCGCCGAGAAGACTACGCTGTCGGGCGAAGCGCATCCCATCGCGACGACGCGTCCCGCCTCAGCGAGCGTGTCGGCGCGCGCCGACGCCGTCATTCCCGACGGAGGGAAGCTGACGAACATCCATTCCTCCGGCGCGGGCGGATTCGAGCGGAGAAACGCACATCCCGCGAGCGCTCCAGCCAGCAGCGTGATCCCGGCTGCCGCAACCGCGCGCCGCACTGCGCCCGGCCGAGAAAATCCGGCGGACTCCGGTACTATTTGTGCGTTACCGTTAGTCATGGCAATTGAAAGGTCCATGCTGCGACTCGCGGCGCTAGGGATGTCAGTCCTGGCGCTCATTTTGTCTGGATGCTCGCGCGACGACGAGCCGGCGTACGCCAAGTCTCCCAACGGGAGCGGTCCGCGGATCACGGTCATCGGCGTCCCGACCGAGCCGTACAGTCCGGCCGCCGTCGTGAACGGCGTGCCGCTCCGTGGAGCCGTGCTGTTCACCGGCACCAGGCCGATCGATTCGACGATTACACCCGGGCGCGATCAGACCGTGTGCGGCGCGACCATCCACCTGCCCACGCTCACCATGCAGGACAGCTCGCTGGCGGACGTCGTCGTGTGGCTCGACGACATCAGGACAGGCCGGCCGCTGCCGGTGGCGAGGCGCTTCGAGCTGGTGTCGCAGAAGTGCGGCTTCACGCCGCACGTGCAGGCGATAGTCACCGGCGGCGCGCTGAACGTGAGGAACGACGATCCGGTGATCTACAGGACCCACGCGATCGACTCCCGGACCGGCGAGACCGTGGTCGATCTCCCGTTCACGGACGCGGGGCAGGTGATCCCGCTGGACCGGCAGCTCACCGCGCCGGTGCTCCTGGAGGTGAAATCCACATCGCACCCCTGGATGCGCGCGTGGGTCGCGGCGTTCGATCACCCTTACTTCGCGGTGACGGGGAAGGACGGCAGCTTCACCATCGACGACGTTCCGCCGGGCACGTACACGCTCAAGGCGTGGCATCCCGCGCTCGGCGTCACCAGTCATTCGCTGACGATCGGCCCCGGTGGAGCATCGGCGACCGTGAAGTTCGGCGATCCCGCCCCGCCGGTGAACCCCGCTACGGGCGCGCAATGACGCGGTCTACCGCCATCGCCAGGAAGAGCAGCGCGAGGTAGAGCAGCGAGAACCGGTACAGCCACCACGCGTGCCCCTGCCATGCGGCGGTCGCCCGCAGCTTCACGATCCCGCCGAGGAATATCGCGTCGAGGATCAGCGCGCTCGCCAGGTAGATCCAACCCAGCGCCCCGAACGTCACCGGCAGCACCGTCAGCGGGATCAGGATGAACATGTACCAGAGCATCTGGTTCATGGTCTCGCGCTCGCCCCACACCAGCGGCGCCATCGGCACGCCGGCGTTGCCGTAGTCCTTCTGCTTGAGGAGCGCCAGCGCCCAGAAGTGCGGCGGCGTCCAGTAGAAGACGATGGCGAACAGGTACAGCGCGGTGAGATCGATCTGATTGGTGACGGCGGCCCATCCCACGAGCGGCGGAAACGCGCCCGCCGCTCCGCCGATGACGATGTTCTGCGGGGTCGAGCGCTTGAGCCAGCGGGTGTAGATGAAGACGTAGAAGTAGAATCCGCCCAGCGCGAGCACCGCCGTGAGCACGTTCGCGAACCGCGCGAGCAGGAACGTGGCCGCGGACGCGAGCGCCACGCCGAACGCGAGCACCGCCATGGGAGACATCCTGCCGCTTGGAATGGGCCGGAGCTTCGTCCGCGCCATCGTGTCGTCGATGTCGCGGTCGAAATACATGTTGACCGCGTTCGCGCCGCCCGCCATCAGGTATCCGCCGAGCACCACGATGAGGATCAGCAGCAGGGCCGGCCGGCCGGCGACGTACATTGGCGCCACGGTCGTCACGAGCAGCAGGCTTATGATCCGCGGTTTGGTGAGCGCGAGCAGGTCGCGGCCGAACGGCCCCCCCGACGGCGCGGCCGCGGACGGCATTATCTCGCCGGCCGCCGCGTGACGGCCGTGAATACGAACACGACGAGCCACACGAGAGTGCCCAGTGCCTGATGCAGCACGCGCAGCTGCAGCGGCAGCCCGGTCTCGACCATCGCGGCCGCGACGAGGATCTGCGCCAGCGCGGTGAAGAAGGCGAGCTTCGCCCACAGGTTCGTCGCGGCCGGCTCGCCGCGCTTGCGCAGCGCGAGCACCATGCCGAGCAGATGAAACAGCAGCAGGAAAGCGAGAATGCGGTGGCTCACCTGGACGAACAGAGCCGCGCCGCCCAGCGAGACGCGGCGGCAGTGGGGAAACCCGATACACGACACGGCCGCACCGGCCATGTTCGCGGTCGCGCCACCCAGGAGAACCGCGAAAAACGCCATGACCGCCGCGGTTGTCGAGCCACGAATCGTGCGCGGCGAGGTGGGCGCGATGGCTCGGCCCGAAAGCGACGAACTTCGCACCGCGGCCAACGATAGAGCGGCGAGGAGACCCATGGCCAGCGCCAGATGAATGACCACGGCGGCAGCATGCAGGTCGAGCTTCACGGTCACGGCGCCGAGCAGAGCGGCGGCCATTACGAGCAGTACCGCTGCGGCCGCGGGGCGCAGGACTCCACCGCGTCCACCCACACCCGCCGACGCACGCCCGCGCCACGCCGCGAACAGCAGGGCCAGCACGGCGAGCGTCAGCGCGGCGGCGACGTACCGGTGCGTGACCTCGATTATCAGGTCGAGGCGGTCGAGCGGCGGGAACCAGTAGCCGTGGCAGCGGGGCCAATGATCGCCGCACCCCATCCCCGAGCCCGTGATGCGCACGACCGCGCCGAGCACCGCCTGCATGTAGGCGAGCGCGAGCGAAGCGTACGCGATCCGCCTCAGACCGGCAGCGCGTACCAAGTTGCTATCAGTAGTGCGGCGACGGCCAGCGCGGGCAACAGCGCCCAGCCGATCTCGAGCTCACGCGATGAAGACACGCCGCTCTCCGTCGTCGTGGATCGCCTGTCCGGCCCCCACCGCATTCCGCCCCGCCGCGGACGCTTCCTGCGGTCTTCGGGATAGCTGCCGGCAGCCGGGCCGGCCAGCACCGACCATATGAGCGCGCCGTGCGCGACCGCGCACGAGGCTGCCGCCACCCAGAAGATCACTTGCGCAAGGCCGGGATTCATTGGCAGGAAGGTACTCGCCACCCATCGGCCTTTGCACTACCGTTTGTCGCCATGAATTCCACGAATCGCGAGAATACCGACCTGCCGCGCACCATCGGGCTCTGGTCGGCGGTGGCCATACTGGTCGGATCCGTCATCGGATCGGGGATCTTCCGCTCGCCAGCCGCGATTGCGGACCGGGTGCCGGACGCCACGGCGATGATGCTGGTGTGGGTCGCCGGCGGCGCGTTCGCGCTGTGCGGCGCTCTGACGGTGGCCGAGCTGTCGGCCGCGTTCCCGCGCAGCGGCGGGCCGTACGTGTACCTGAAGGAAGCGTGGGGCAAGTTGCCGGCGTTCCTGTACGGTTGGGCGGAGCTGACGATCATCCGCGCGGCCGCGCTCGGCGCGATCGCCACGACGTTCGCCGAGTACTTCATGCGCGCGCTGGGCAACGATCCCGGCGTCGCCCCGTACTCCGACCAGGTCCACTACGTCGCGGCCGGGGCGATTCTCCTGGTGGGGACGCTGAACTACTGCGGCGTGCGCTGGGGCACACTGCTGCAGAACGCGACCACGATCGCGAAGTACGGCGCGCTGCTGGTGATCATCGGGCTGGCGTTCGCGATCGCCCTCGGCGGTGACGCGGCGGCCGCGGTGGCTGCGCCGGCCGTTCCGGACGCGACGCGCGCGACGGTCTCGATAGGCGCGTTCGGGCTGGCGCTGGTCTCGGTGCTCTGGGCGTACGACGGCTGGGCCGATCTCAGCAAGGTCTCGGGCGAGGTGAAGGACCCGCAGAGGGTTCTCCCGAAGGCGATCATCATCGGGACGCTTGCCGTGATCGGCGTCTATCTGCTAGCCAACCTGGCGTACCTCTCGGTGTTGTCGGTGGAGGGCATGCGCGCCTCCCGGCTCGTGGCCGCTGACGTCGCGTCGAAGGCGATGGGTCCCGCCGGGCTCGCGTTCGTGGTGGGCGCGGTCATGATCTCGACTTTCGGCACGCTCAACGGGTCGCTGCTGACCGGGCCCCGCGTGCTGTTCGGGATGTCGGAGCACGGCTCGGTGTTCCGGCACCTGGGACGGGTGCACTCCCGGTTCCAGACGCCGCACGTTGCGATCGGCACGGCGACGGTGCTCGGCGCCGCTTTCGTTCTGGTAGGGACTTTCGAGAACCTGGCCGACGCGTTCGTGACCGCGATCGTACCGTTCTACGCGTGGGCAGTCGCGGGGATTTACCTCCTGCGACGCAGGGCCGGGTACCAGCCGCCCTTCCGTGTGCCCGGGTATCCGGTGGTCCCGGCGCTGTTCATCGCCGCGACTATCTACTTGCTGGGTAACGCCTTGGTCGATCCCGGCAGCCGCAATGCCACCATGGCGGTATTCGGGGCGATTCTACTCGGCATTCCGGTTTACTACCTGACCGGCGGGTCGCGCGGCCGGTCCACGTGACGAGACCGGTACAACTCGTCATTGCACGGCGCGCCGGCGGAGTCGTAGCTTATACGCGCTTTGAAATCCCAATTCTTTGTTGTTCCTGTCGCGGATCTCTCCGATCCGTTCCCGCAGTACCCCCACAAGGAGTTCGTTAATGAGTAGAGGTCGTCTGTTACTCACGGCCGCCCTGGTCGCGGCATACTCGCTGCTTGCGAGTTCACCGGTGCACGCGCAGGCCGTCACCACCGGATCTGTTTCCGGCACGGTCACGGCCGAGAGCGGTGAGCCGCTAGCGAATACGCAGGTACAGGTCCTGAACCGGAGCACCGGCTTCAGCGCCGGCGTCACGACCGGTCTGAGCGGTCGCTACACGGTTGCCGGGTTGGAAGTAGGTAGCAATTACGCAATCACGGTGCGCCGCATCGGCTTCGAGCCGCAGACGCGCGACATCGCGATCAGCCTCGGCGCCGCTTCCCGCGCCGATTTCGTGCTCTCCGCGCAGACCGTCGTCCTATCGGGCGTCACGGTCACCGGCGAGCGCAGCGCGATCATCAGCCCGACCCGCACCGGCGCCGTCACGGCCATCACGGACACGGCGCTGCGCCGGCTGCCGACGCTGAACCGGAACTTCACCGACTTCGTCGCGCTCACGCCGCAGGTCTCGACCACGCTGTTCAATGGCGGTCTGTCGGGCGGCGGCACGAACAACCGGTACAACAACGTTCAGATCGACGGCACGTCCGAGGCGGACGTCTTCGGTCTCGGCTCGACCGGTCAGCCCGGCGGCCAGGCGAACGGAAAGTCGATCGGCCTCGAGTCGGTAAGGGAGTACGTCGTCATGCTCTCGCCGTACGACGTGCGGCAGGGCTTTTTCGCGGGTCTGCTGATCAACGCCGTGAGCAAGAGCGGCACCAACGAGTTCCACGGCAGCCTGTTCGGCGTGCAGCGGAGCGAGGGACTCACGCGCAGCCAGGACTACATCACCGAGTACGAGCAGAAGCAGTACGGCTTCTCGATCGGCGGACCGATCGTCAAGAATCGCGCGTTCTTCTTCTTCAGCCCGGAGTGGCAGCGCAAGACGCAGCCGGCCAGCGGTGCGTATCTCGGGCTGGAAGGCGTCGCTCTGTCGCAGGCGACGACCGACGCCTTCATCGCGGCGCTCGGCCAGTACCAGGGGCTGAATACGAACGGCACGTTCGGGCTGGTCAACCTCGAGAATCCGCTCACGAACATCTTCACGCGGGTTGACGTCAACCTGCCCTGGAACTCGCAGCTCGTGCTGCGGCACAACTACGGGACCGCCGAGGACGACAACTTCTTCCGCTCGAACTCCTCGTTCAGGTTCTCGGACAACGCCTATTTCTTCAATTCGAAGAAGCAGGCGCCGGCGATGCAGCTCCGCACGCTGTTCAAGAACGGCGCGTACAACGAGTTCCTCGCCGGGTACACTCAGATCCGTGACCGCCGGACGCCCATTTCACCGACCGCCCAGATCTCGGTGCAAGTGCCTGGGGGCTACCAGCTGGTGGCCGGGGCGGAGCGTTTCTCGCACGGCAACGAGCTCGACCAGGACATTTTCGAGTTCACCAACAACTTCACGATGCCGTTCGGATCGCACCGGATCACGTTCGGCACGCAGAACCAGTTCCACAAGTTCCGGAACCTGTTCGCGCAGTCCACGTTCGGGGTCTGGCACTTCGACGGCATGGATTCGCTCCGGGCCGGCTTGCCGGATTCGTACATCATCGGCGTGCCGCTGCAGCCTGACGGAGCCGGCGGTGTAGAGGCGGGCGGCGATGGCGCCGTGCGCTTCAAGTCGGCCATCTACTCGCTGTACGCCCAGGACGAGTGGGCCGTGACGCCGACGCTCAACATGACGTTCGGCTTGCGCGCCGACGTTCCGGTCTTCAAGGACAAGCCGCCGACGAATCCCGCGGTCCTGGAGAGCTACGGCTTCAACACGGCCGACGTCCCGTCGGGCAACCTGCAGTGGTCGCCCAGGGTCGGCTTCAACTGGGATCTCACGGGCGACGCGGTGAACCAGCTACGTGGCGGCGTCGGTCTGTTTACGGGACGTCCGGCGTACGTGTGGCTCAGCAACATGTTCCAGAACTCGGGCATGGGCGCGGTCGCGCTGCTGACCTGCAACGGTGCTCCCACCGGCCAGACAGCCGTCCGGAGACCGCCCGCATTCACGAACGCCAACATTGCCAACCCGCCGACTCTGTGTGGCGGCGGACAGACGGCGGCGCTGGGCGGCGAGATCAACGTCATCGATCCCGACCTCAAGTACCCGCAGAACCTGCGGGCGACGATCGGCTACGACCGCCGGATGTTCGGCAACTGGGTGACCACGCTCGAGGGCATGTACACCCGCGGCGTGAACGGCCTGTTCTACGAGAACTTCGCGCTGGCCGGCCCGCAGGGCGTAAACCTGGAAGGGCGGACGGTTTACGGTCTCACGCCCGGCATCCCTGTGTTGAAGCCGGGAGGCCGCTCGCAGATCTACGCGGTCAGCAATCAGTCGAAGGACTGGGCCTACAGCCTGACCGGCGGAATCCAGCGGCGCTACTTCAACAACTTCGAGGGCACGCTGTTCTACACGTACACGCGCGCCTACGACGTCATGAGCTTCACGTCCAGCACGTCCTTCTCGCAGCTGAGATACGGCCGTCCCTGGGGCGAGAACCTGCGCGAGAAAGTCGCGACCCGCTCGACCTTCGAGCAGCGTAACCGCATCGTCGCCACGGCGATGTACACCCTGCGAACCAAGACCGACATTGGTGTGACGTACTTCGGGGAGTCTGGCTCGCCGTACACCTACATCGTCAGCGGCGACATGAACGCGGACGGATTCACCGAGAACGACCCGGTATATGTGCCGAACGTCGCGGCGGAGCTGAACTTCGTTCAGGCGACGATCAGCGGCGTGCCGTACTCGCCCGCGCAACAGCGCGCGGCGTTCGACGCATACGTCGAGTCGGAGCCGTGCCTGCGGGACAACAGGGGCAAGATCCTGCCGCGCAACGAGTGCACGGCGCCCTTCACCAACTCCGTCAACGTGAAGCTGCGGCAGTCCTTCCGGACGATGCGGCTGCAGCACGTCACGCTCGAGCTGGACATCTTCAACTTCCTCAACCTGCTGAACGAGGACTGGGGTCTACAGCGGTCGCCGGGCACCAGCCCGATCACGCTGCTGAGCGCCAACTCCTACACGGGCGGCAACGCAGTCACCGGCAGGCCGTCGTACACCTTCAACCCGCGCTTCCGGCGGTTCTTCTCCAACAACCTGCGGTCGAATTACCAGATGCAGCTGCAGGCGAAGTACAGCTTCTAGAGATCACCATGCAGGACGGGCCGGCTCCGAAAGGAGCCGGCCCTTTTTTCGCCCGTCGGAGTAGGCCGCGATCGCGGAAGCGATCGCCGCGCGTCCGGCGGACGGCGGTATCCGCTAGAAGATGCTGAGGTTGATGTAGCGCCTCGGATTCCGCTGGAAGTCCAGCGTCAGCGAATCGACCCGGGTCACGAGGCGGCGGACGTCGTTGTACAGCGCGGGATCGGTGAGCAACTTGCCGGCCGTGCCTTCCCCGCTGTCGAGCTTGGCCAGCGTCGCGCTGAGCTGCGCCGACGTCCGGCTGAGCTCGGCAGACAGCTCCACGACGTTCGCGCTTGCCGCCTGCATGTTCCTGAGCGTGGAATCGACTTTGGCGGAATCCACGGCTGCCGCGGCGCGGCGAAGTGATGCCATGGTGGCGTCTAACTGACGCGATTGTGCTGCCACCACGGCGCTCAGTTGATTCACCAATCGATTCGTTCCGGCGAGCGTCGCCCGCAGTTCGGCGAGTCCACGCCCCAGCACCAGCTCCCGCTCGAACTCCCGGGTGATGGCCTGGACCGAGCCGGCTATCGAATCCGCTTTGGCCGCGAGCTTATCCACCCCGGGCGGGCTCGGGGACACGGGCAGCGTATCGCCCTCGGCGTGCGTGACCGTGTTCGGCCGGTCAGGAACCAGCGCCACGGCCTTGTCGCCGAAGAACCCGGCCGGGATAACCGAGGCGCGCGTGCCTTTCGGCACCCGATATCCGCCGGTCATCCTGAGCGTGGCCACGACGCCGCCGGTCGGGATGAACTCGACCTTGTCCACGTAGCCGGCGGTCACGCCCGAGAGCAGCACTGGTTGCCCGCGCTTGAGCCCTTCGCCCCAGGGGAACTTGGCGTACAGCGGATACCCCCGCTCCAGCCCGCCCTGCGCCAGCCACACCGTGCCGGCGATGGCTACGATTAGGCCAATGGTCACGATGATGCCCACGAGAACTTCGTCGCGTCGCTTCATCGGTTGGTTTGTATTGTCATCGTATGGCTCTGAAAAAAGCTGTTGGCTGTTGGCTATTGGCTATTGGCTGAGCTAATAGCCAATAGCCAACAGCCAATAGCTGCATCAAATGAGATACCGGGCCAGCACCATCGCGGTGAGCGCGTCGAGCATCAGTATCGCCACGGAAGTTACGACCACGGCGCTGGCGGTGCTCCGGCCGACGCCTTCGGCGCCCGCCTCGGCATAGAATCCCTCGTACGCGCAGAAAAACGCGATCGCGGTTCCGAACAGCGTGGCCTTGAGCAGGCTGTAGAAGATCTGGAACGGAGCGAAAGACAGCCGCAAACCTTCGGCGAAGTCGGCGTTCGAGACGCCGGCGCTCTGGGCAGCGAACATGCCGGTCGCGATCCCGATCGAATCAGCGAAGATCGTGAGCAGCGGAACCATGATGATCGACGCGATCAGCCGCGGCACGACGAGATACGCCACGGGATCGTACGCCAGCGTCTCGAGCGCGTCGATCTGCTCGGTCACGCGCATCGTCCCGAGCTCCGCGGTGATGCGCGCGCCCACGCGGCCGGTCAGCACCAACGCGGTGAGCAACGGGCCGAGCTCCAGCACGATCGACTGGCGCGTGATCAAGCCCACGACGGTCAGCTCGACTCCGGGCAGCAGCTGGAATCGCGTCTGCACCGCGGTGACCGCACCGATGAACGCCGCGACCGCGGCGACGAGCGGAATCGAGTCCACGCCCATCTTCCGCATTTGCCCAATGATCTCGGGCCCGTACGTTCGTGGTGACGCCGCCGCCCGGCCGATGTCACGCGCGAAGTACCCGCGCGCGCCGATCCCCCCGAAGACGTTGCCGACGGCTTCGATCAAGTTCTCACCCGCAGAAAGAGATACGTCCCGGTCACGCCGAAGAGAATACTGGGTATCCAGGCCGCGAGGTCGGGCGGGAGCAGTCCTTTCGAGCCGACGGCCTTGGTGAGCTGGATCAGCACGAGGAAGATCATGGTCGTCGCCAGGCTGATTCCGATGCCGTACGCCGCGCCGCCGCGCTGCGTGCTGGTCGCGAGCGGAGCGCCGAACAGCAGAATCACGATGCACGTCACCGGCACGGCGATCTTGAGCATCCGCTCGACGCGAAGCTGATTGACGTCCGCCCCGGACCGCTCCATCGCGCGGATGAACCGCCCCAGCTCCGCGAACCGCATCTCCTCCGGCGCTTTGGGCGAGGCCGTCAGCTCCACCGGCCGCTGATCGAAGTAACGCGCGCGCGCAGAGTCGAAGGTGAAAGTGATGTTGCGGGACGTGTCGGGGATGACGTGCATGACACCCTCTTTCAGCAGCCAGCCGCGTTCCGGCTCGTACGTGCCGCTGGTGGCCGACAGCACGTAGCTGGGATACTCCGGCCCCGCGCCTTTGCGCTCGATGTCGATCCCATGCACGGTGCGCTCTTTGACGCGCAGCGCGCCGATCTTGTACACCCGTCCCTGCTCGGCGGCGTACGCGAAGTTGAAGCGCTCGTTGCCGCCGGTGAACTGGTCCGCGCGCAGCAGCTCCTGCCGCTTCCTGTTGGCGAACGGCGCCAGCTCGCCGAGCACCAGTCCGGCGACGGTCGCCAGCAGCGCGCCCGCGAAGATCGGCGCGATAACCCGATAGAAGCTGATGCCGGACGCCTTCGCCGCGGTGATCTCCGAGTGGCGCGTGAGCCCGCCGATCGAGAACACCGTCGCGAACAGCACGGCCGCCGGCAGGATCAGGAAGACGGAGTCGGGGAGCCAGTACACGTAGCTGAGCAGAAGATCGCCCTGCGTCAGCTCGCGGTTCAG
>JANLGX010000093.1 GCA_024654005.1 Gemmatimonadaceae bacterium
TCGGGAATGGCCTCGACGGGACGTCCCCAGATCGCGCTGTGGCTGCCGACGACGACGGCGAGCGCCACCGCAAGCAGCCCGAGCGCGATCAGGTGCGCCTGCACATGACCCACGGTGCAGCGCGTGGGTGAGTTCGTTGTCGAATCGAGGGTCATGTTCTGACGGCTTGAGCTTGAAACCACGGTCCGTGCCGCCTCCATCTCCATAAAGACGGTCGACACCCCGATTCGTCATTTGGCACACGGGAATTCAGCGGGCGTGCCGCTCGATCCGGTAAACGGTGATCGTCTGCTGGATCTCGCCCGACCGGAACTCACGCCCGTCCTTGTCGGCAATGAGCAGGCCCCGCGTTTCCATTTCCGTGATGAAATCGGGGAACGCGATGCGTCCTGGATCGGCGATCAGCGCGTGGCCACCCTGCGCCATCAGCCGGTCGATCGCGCCCGCCACCATCGCGGGATAGCGTGGCTCGTACATCACGTCCGCGGCCAACACGACATCAAAGGTCCCGAGATCCGTCGGGATCGCCGACCAGTCCACGTGCCGTGTCCTCACGGGGAGCCCCGCGTTGACGCGCGTGTTCAGCTCAGTGAACAGCAGGGCGTCGTCATAGTAGTCGGTGGCGAGCACGTCGAACCCGCTGAGCGCCGCCGCGCACGCGCACAGCCCCGAGCCGCAACCGAGCTCGATCAGCGATCGTCCGCCACCTTTTTCCTCGAGCAGCCGCTCGGCGAGCATCATGGACGACGGCCAGATGTCGGCCCAGTACGGCAGCCGCTCGTCCTTGACGTAATCGGCTTCGGTGATGAGGTCGTCGGCGTTGCGCGGGCGCAGGATCACCAGCTCGCGCCCGCCGATCGTGAACACCTCCTCGATGGTGTCGAACTCGCGCTCCAGCCGCGAGCGCAGCTCGTCCTTCACGCGTGCAGCTCGAACCGCTCCGTCAGGTGCGCGTCGGGATCGAGCGGGAGCGCGGTGACGATCTCGCCAAGGTCGATCGCGCGGCCGGCCGGCACGACGAGCAGCGCATTGGCGGCAGCCATCGAAGACAGAATGCCGGAGCCTTGCGGCCCCGTCGAGCGCGCGTGCAGCTCGCCGTTCTCCGCGCGGGTCAGAATGCCGCGAATCAGCTGCGTCATCGACTCCGACCCCTTGAACGGTTCAGCCGCGATGGCCGTGACGGGTCGCGGGTACAATCGCAGCGCGCCGCTCATCTTGCGCAGCATCGGCCGGATGAACAGCTCGCCGCCGATCAGCGCGGACACGGGATTTCCCGGCAGCCCAAGCCAGGGCGTGCCGTTCACCGAGCCGAACGCGATGTTCGCGCCCGGCCGCATGCGCACCTTCCAGAAGACGATCTCCCCGCCCATCGCCTCGATCACCGCCCGCGTGTGATCGAACTCGCCGACGGAGATCCCGCCGCTCGTGATGACGAGATCGGTGTCGGAGGCTTCCTCCAGCGCTTCACGCAGCGCCGCCGGATCGTCGGCGATGAGGCCGTTGTCCACCGGCACGCCGCCGCTCTCGCGCACGAGCGCGGCGAGCGAATAGCTGTTGCTCGAGACGATGCTTCGCCCGGCCTGCGCGCCCGCGAGGTCCTCGACGCGCACCAGCTCGTCGCCGGTGCTGAGGATCGCGACCAGCGGCATCGCGTGCACCGGGACCCTGCTCATCCCGATCGAGGCGAGCACGCCGATATGCGGCGCCAGCAGGCGCGTGCCGCGTGCGACGACCAGCTGCCCTTCCGCGATGTCCTCCGCGCGCCGGCGCACGTTCCTGCCGGTATCGCGCGCGTCGTTGATGGTTACGACGCCGTCTTTCTCCCCGGTATCCTCGATCCGGATGACCGTGTCGGCGCCGGCGGGGACCGGCGCGCCCGTCATGATCTTCATCGCCTCACCCGGCTCGAGCGCGCGCTCGGCGAGACCGCCGGCTCTGATCGTCGCGGCTACGCGGAGCTTCGCGCCCGCGGCGACGTCGCTCGCGCGCACCGCGTATCCGTCCATCGAGGAATTGTCCCACGGCGGAATCGCGAGCGACGACGTGACGTCTCTCGCGGCGAATCTCCCGAGCGCGTCCTCGAGATGGACCGCGGCGACATCGAGCGGAGCAACCGCCGCCAGAACCGTCTCCACGGCTTCGGCGACGCCGAGCATCAGCGCGCCGGCAGGGGCGACTCCGCCATGAGGCGCACCATCGTCTGGATCGCGGCCGTCACGGCGGACGTGGGCACGAGATAGTTGTTGGCGATGAAGCTGTAGATCAGAGTGGAGCCGCCGGCGGTGCGCACGTAGCCGCTGAACGCGCGCACTGATCCCAGCGTGCCCGTCTTCCCGTGCGCGTTGCGCTCGGCGACCGTGCCGCGCAGCCAGGTCCGGACCGTGCCGCTCACGCCGACCACCGGCAGCGCCTCACGGAAGACCGTCCCGTACGGATGCTGCTGCATCACGGACAGCACCCGAACCATCGTGGCGGGCGTGACGTAGTTGTGCCGCGACAGGCCGCTGCCGTCGCGCACGCGGAACTCCATGCTGTCCACGCCCCACTCGAGCAGCTGCCGCCGCACGACGGCGGCGCCGCTGTCGGGCCGGCCCACGCCCGTGCGCTCCAGACCGATCGTGCGCAGGAGAATCTCCGCTATCTGGTTCTGCGACGGCTGGAGCATCGCACCCAGGATCTCGCTGAGCGGCGGCGACTGGAGCACGAACAACGTCTCGGCGGGCGCGAGCAGCGAGTCGACGCGGCCGCTGTCGCTCGGCAGGATTCCCTCGTGCGCGATCCCGCGCTGCCGCAGCGCGACCGAGAGCGCCTTGAGATACGCCTGCCGGGGATCCGGTGCCGGCTTGACCGATTCCACGCGTGGTCCCGATTCGGTCAGCATCTCGATCGCCTCGAGCCCTTCATTGAACACCAGGTCGTCGATGCCCGCGCCGTAATCCTCCCCGAGGTCGTCGTACTCCCAGCCGTAGCCGTAGATCGAGCCCGGGAAGGCGTCGCCGCTGGCGACGATCGGGCCGCTGAAGCTCGTGATGCCGCGCGCGCGCAATGAGTCCGCGATGGCGCGCAGCGGTGTCAGTGGATCCGGGTGGAAGCGCGCGCTGACCGTCGGATCGCCGCGGCCGGTGACCAACAGCTCCGTGCAGCGCCCGCGCGATGGCGGGCAGCGCGCGGCGAACGTAGTGCGGAAGCGGAAGTCGGGGCCGAGGAGGTGCAGCGCCACCGTGCCCGTCAGCACTTTCATGTTCGACGCCGGCATCACCAGCTTGCGCGGGTTGAGCGAGTACAGCGTATCGCCCGTCGCGGGATCGACTATGAGCGCGCCCCACATCGCTGTTCGGAATTGCGGATCGTGGAAGACGGAGTCCGCGGTGCGGGCGATCGTGAGCCGGGCTTCGACTTCCGGAGCGACCACCACCGGCGGCGCGGAGTCGACCGACGGCACCACGGCAACCGGTGGAGCAACCCGGGTCGCGGGGGCGCACGCTCCCAGCAGCACCGCGCCGGCCAAGAGCCGCGCGCCAGCGGAGAAGCGATAGGGCGGCATTCTAGTCTCCGGTGTACGTGGCGCTGAGCGTCGAGTCTTCCGCGACGGTCACCCGTGTCACCGACGCGCGCCCGTTCAGCCGCTGCTGCACGCGCGCAAAGATGAAGCGCGCCAGGTTCTCCCCGCTCGGGATCAGCTTCCCGTCGGCGAACTCCGGCACGTCGGCGTTGATGTTGCGATGGTCGAACCGGTCGCTCACTTCCTCTTGCAGGATCGCGTCGAGCGCGCCCAGGTCCACGACGAATCCTGTCTCCGGATCGATCTCGCCGGAGACCGTGACCTCGCAAGCGTAGTTGTGGCCGTGGTAGCTGGGCCGCGAGCAGGAGCCGAAGACCTCGAGGTTCTTCTCCTCGGACCAGTCGGGCCTGCGGTAGCGGTGTGCGGCTGAGAACGTTACGCGGCGGGTGAGGGAGGCGTGGGGCACGGACTGCTGGTGATTAGTGATTAGTGATTAGTGACTGGTAACGGCTTGGTTCGCACGACGCAGGGATATTAGCAGTTCGCCGTTCACTAATCACTAATCACCAATCACTAATCACCCGCACAAGGCCGCGCAGCTCCTGGTCGTCCAGATCCCGGATCTCGTCGGTGTTGTCGAAGTCGTGCTGCATTCCTGCTCCCGTGTTAGCGGAAGAACAGGTACGACGCTCCGATCGTCAACGCGACGTTGTTCTTCCAGAAGTTTGTCGACTGCCGCGGGCCGACCACGGACGTGCCGTCCGACGTCGTGGCGTAGTACGAGGGCGGGTACTCCAGCCTGTAGAGATACGCGTCCAGTCCCAGCCGCATCGCGAACCGTCCGCCGGGCACATACCGCAGTCCGGCGCCGTAGGTAATCGCAAAGGGGGTGCCGAACCGGTACGGGTCGCCCTCGACGTCCTTGCCGCCGCTCGCCACGCCGATCCCGGCGTTGACCGTCGGGACCAGCCGGCGCCAGCTCTTCTGGCCGGTGAGGTTGACCGATATCCCCGCGTCGAGCATGTACAGCGGCGCGGAGTGGACGCCCAGGTCGCGCGAGTCGGCGGGCTGCGAGGGATCGACCGCCCGGCGCTCCGAGTCCACGTACGCGAGGCGGAACATGAGCTGCGCGGGTCCGCCCACGCGCAATTCGTACCGCAACCCCGCCATCGGCCCGCTCTGCGGCGCGACGCCGGCCGGATCCTCGCCGGCTTGGTACATCCCGCCGAAGAGAGTCAGCTCGTGCTTGTACTCCAGGTCGCGGAAGGGCGAGCGCTCGGGCTGGTATCCCACCTGCGCGCGCGCGGACGCGGGAGCGGCGAGCGCGGCGCACGCGAGCGCCGCGATGACGAACGATTCAGTCGAGTTCACGAAGGTCAACTCCGGTCATTTCCTGAGGCTTGTCGATACCCATCATCGCCAGCAAAGTCGGTCCAACGTCGCACAGCGCGCCACCTTGGCGCAGAGGCCCGGGGTCCGCGCCGTACAGCACGATCGGCACGGGGCTGGTGGTGTGCGCCGTGTGGGGGCCGCCCGTCGCCGGGTCGATCATCAGCTCGGCGTTGCCGTGGTCCGCGGTCACGATCAGCCGCGTCCCCGTCCGGTCGCAGGCCTGCACGACGCGGCCGAGACATTCGTCCACGGCCTCCACCGCGCGAATAGTAGCGGGAAGGGAGCCGCTGTGCCCGACCATGTCGGCGTTGGCGAAGTTGCAGAGCATGAAATCGTGCGACTTCCGGTCGATCGCGCCGCATAGCGCGTCCGAAACTCCCTGCGCGCTCATCTCCGGCTTGAGATCGTACGTCGCGACCTTCGGACTCGGAATGAGCACGCGATCCTCACCGCGAACCGGCGGCTCGTTGCCCCCGTTGAAGAAGTAAGTCACGTGCGGATACTTCTCCGTTTCCGCCGTCTTGAGGATCGATCGCTCGCGCTCGGCCAGGACCTGCACCACGATCCGCGCCATCGACTGCGGCTCGAACGCGACCGGGAGATTGAAGCGCGGGTCGTACACGGTCATCGTCGTGACCGACACGTCGGGGCGGGGCCGCACGTCGAATCCGTCGAAATCGGGCTCGATCAATGCGCGCACCATCTGCCGCATCCGGTCCGAGCGGAAGTTGAAGCAGATCACCGCGTCGCCGACGCGCATCGGCGCGCGGGGCGTGCCCTGGTCGGCGATAACGACGGGCAGCATGAACTCGTCGGTCAGCCCGGCGGCGTACGACGCGATCACGGCGTCCCGCGGGTCGGATGCCGCCGGACCCGCGCCCTGAACGGCCGCCCGATAGAACAGCTGCGTCCTGTCCCAGCGGCGGTCGCGGTCCATGCCGTAGTACCGGCCGCCGATACTGGCGATGAAGGCGCGTCCGCGCGCGCGCGCGATCAGCGCGTCGAGATACACCAGCCCGGACGTTGGCATCGTGTCGCGCCCGTCGAGCAGCGCGTGAATCGCGACGCGCCTGACTCCCGCGCGCTCGGCGAGATCGATGAGCGCGAAAAGATGCTGGTCGAGCGCGTGCACCCCGCCGGCGCCGACGAGCCCCATGAGGTGTAGCGTCGCATCGCGCGCGTTCACCAGCTCGCACGCGGCCACGAGCGCGGGGTTCGTGAAGAACGATCCGTCTTCTATGGACGTGTTGATGCGCACGAGGTCCTGCATCACCACGCGGCCGGCGCCGAGGTTCAGGTGGCCGACCTCGCTGTTGCCCATCTGCCCGCGCGGAAGTCCTACCCGCAGACCCGAGGCCTCGAGCAGCGTTTTCGACGGCAGCGACCAGAGGCCGTCCCACGCGGGCGTGTTCGCGAGGGCGATCGCGTTACCCTCACGGGCCTCGCGGAAGCCCCATCCATCGAGGACGACGAGCGCGACAGGGCGGTTCAAAGTGATATTGGCGGGGTATGGTGACGGTGATATGTTCGACCGCCCGTGAGTTGCTCAATCTAACTCGGATGCATCTGCCCTCTCCAGCGATCCGGCTGCTCCTCATCGCGGTGCTGGTCTCCGCCCGCGCGATCCCGGCGCAGGACACGATCCGGCCGGCCGCCACGCAGACCGTGGTTCCCGCTCGTGCGGCCGTGCTGCGCGCCTCGCCGGCGGGAAAGCCCACCGCGCGCGTCGACACGACCGCGCGGCTAGAGGTGCTCGCGCGAGACCGCAACTGGCTTCGGGTGCGCACCGAGGGATGGGTGCTTGCGACCGACGTGCTCCCGGCGGACTCCGGTGAGTTGACCCGCATGAGCGCGGCGGACCTGCGCGCCGACTCGGCGGGCAGCCGCGGGAAGCTCGTCCGCTGGGCGGTCGAGTTCGTCGCGCTGCACACGGCCGATCCGCTGCGCAAAGGGCTCGTCGACGGCGAGCCGTACATCCTCGCGCAGGGGCCCGGCGAGGAGCGCTCGCTGCTCTACATCGCGGTTCCGCCCTCGCTCCTCGGCATGGCTCGTGCGATCCCCCCGCTCGCGCAGCTCACCATCGTGGCACGGGTACGTTTCGGCCGGAGCGACCCGGTCGGGGTTCCCGTGCTCGACCTCCAGGCCCTCAGCCGCATTCAATGACCGATCCCGATTCCGACCGCAGACAGGGTGAGTTTCGCAGCGACCGGCGCCGCGCCCACTGGCGCGACTTCAGGCGCAGCTATCCGGGATTCATCTTCACGATGATGCTCGGCGTCGCCGCGCTCATCGCGATCGACGGCTGGCTCGTGTACAAGCGGTTCGCCTACACGACGGAAGTCGAGCGCCTGCGCGCGAGCATGAGCGCCGCCGAGCGCGAGCGGACCGATCTCCTGATAGCCGGCGAGAAGGACAAGCTGCGCATGGCCGTGGAGCTGGCGCGGAGACAGGCGCAGCTCGACAAGCGCATCCACCTGTCGATCCCGGTGGACAGCGGCAGGATTTACCTCGAGCGTGAAGGCGCGATTCTCCGCGAGATGCCCGCTGAAGTCGGACCGGAGCGTACCGTCGGCATAGCGCCCGACACGATCCACATGGCGACGCCGCGGGGCGAGCGCACGATCGTCGAAGTTCTCACCGGCGAATCGTGGAACGTGCCCGCGTGGGTGTACGCGGACAGAAAGCTCCCGGGATCGGGGGGGCCGGTGCAGGGTGCGCTCGGACCGATAGCGCTGCTGCTTGACGGCGGCACCGTGATCTATTCGCTGCCGAGCGCCGGTCCGCTCGCGGATTCGTCGTACGTGCTACCCGGAAGCGTGCGCGCGAGCGAAGCCGATCTGAAGGCCATCGTAGAGAACCTTTCCCCAGGTACGAAGGTATTCTTCTACTAACATGTCCATGGTAGATGCATTCAGGTTCGGCGGGCGCAACGCCTGGCTCCTGGTCGGCGGATTCACCGTCGCCGCGGCGATCAGCGCCGTTCTGGTTACGCGCACCGCCGAGCTGCGGTACGAGCGTGACGTCAACCGGATGGTGTTCAACGACAACGTCGGCGTGCTGGAGGAAGTCAGGGCGAAGATTGGATCGACGACCGACAGCCTGAAGGACCTGCTCTCGAGCGCGCCCGTGGCGGCGGCCGGCCAGCGGTACATCGTGGTCAGCATCGCCGAGCGGAAGCTGTGGTTCAAGGAGGGTAACAAGACTCTCTTCCAGGCGCCGGTCGCGACGGGGAGCGGCAAGGAGTTTGTGTCGGGGACGAATCGTTACCGCTTTCTGACTCCGCGAGGCCGGCTGGTAGTCCGGCTGAAGGAAGTCGATCCCGCGTGGGTCCCGCCCGACTGGCACTACCAGGAGCAGGCCCGCAAGCGCGGGCTCGGCGTAGTCAGGCTGGCCCGCGGGGAGAGCGTCCCGACCGGCGACGGCGGGATGATCTACGTGTCCGGCTCCGAGCTGGTGAGGCGATCGGCGGGCGGGAGCCTCGCGTCGCTCGGCGGCGGGCGGGAGGATCGCGAGGTCGTCGCGGGCGGGAACATCATCATCCCGCCGTTCGGGACCAACGCGCGGCGGTACGAGGGAGTGCTCGGTACGCGGCGGCTCAACCTCGGCGACGGCTACGGGATCCACGGCACGAACAAGCCGGAGACGGTCGGCCAGGCGGTCAGTCACGGCTGTGTGCGCATGCGGAACGAGGACATCGAGCGGCTGTTCGAGATCGTTTCCGTCGGCACTCCGGTGTACATCTACTGATGGTTTTAACTGCCACATAGAACTGCCAAGCTGCGAGCTACCAGCTTGAAGCGGCCAGCTGCGAGCTTTCACGGCACGACAAGTCCACATCGCCTGCAGCTCGAAGCTGGAAGCTACCTGCTGGCAGCTCGCAGCTTGGCAGTTCTATGTTGCCGTTTAATGGTCTCAACCGTCTCCATTGTTTAGGCCCCCGGCTCCCGAACCAGCTATCTTTATCAGGATGCCTTTGAATACGCCCGACAGGCGCAGGACGCCCAGTCGCGCGGCCAGACGGCCGCGCTCCAATGCCAGGGAAAGCGTCATCACGCTCGTCCTGTTCGTCGTGGCCGCAGTCGGGGTCATTCAGTTCTACGCGGGCCGGAGCGCCGCGACGTCCCTCTTCGCCGGCTTCCTGAAGCCCCGCCCAATGATCGTCGCGAGCCCCTCGATGGACGCGTACGGGGCCAGCGGAGAAGTGAAGGTCAGGTTCGTGATGCCGGGCGAGACGCTCGAGTATCCGCTCCAGATCCAGGGCGATCCGAACGGCCTGTCGTACACCTGGGTGAGGCTCGGCGACAGCGTGGCAGTGGCACCTCCGAAGCCGCTCGGCGGCGCGATCCTCGACGGACCGCGGAAGCCCGGCTTCTACCGCGTCGTACTGATTCGGGGGAGCGAGCGGCGGGTGATCCACGGGCTCGCCGTAGCGGTGCTGATGCCGTTCGAGCAGAAAGTCGGTGGCATCCTGAACGGCTACCGGATCGGGACGTATCTGAGCGAGAGGGTCGGCGGCAACCGTCCTCCGCCCGAAGGATTCATGGAGATCATGCCCGGCGATCTCGGGCTGGCCATCACCAAGCATCTGCGCGTGCGGGACTTCGTGACGCACGACAACCAGAAGTCCTGGCCGCGGTACGCCGCGGTGAGCCCCCGCCTGCTCGACAAGCTCGAGCTGGTGGTGAGCGAGATACAGCGCTGGCATGGCGGAGAGGTCGAACTGGCGCTGGACGTGAGGTCGGGGTTCCGCTCGCCGGACCACAACCGCAGGATCCGCCGCGCCGCGCGCGACAGCCGCCACCAGTACGGCGACGCGGCCGACGTGGCGATCGACGTGAACGGGGACGGGAAGTTCAGCGCGTCGGACAACCAGATGCTCGGCCTGGCCGTGGAGATCGTGGAGTTGAAGCACCCGCATCTCGCCGGCGGGCTCGGCCTGTACTCGCGAGGCAGGACGCCGTATGTGCACATCGACACGCGTGGGAAGAAGACTCGCTGGCGCGGCTGAGGCCGCATCGGAGTGAACGACATCATGCGCGAGCGGATCGTCCGCAAGCTCGATTCGCTCCCTGACGATCGCGTGTACGAGATCCTCGATTACATCGACTTTCTCGAATCGAAGTACGCCCGCCGCGCCGAGCCCGCGCAGAACCCCATCCAGCGGCTCGCCGAGAACGTCGAGGACACCCTCCGGGCCGGCAAGGTGTCGGCCGGCGCCATCGCGGGAACCATGAACATCCTCAGCAAAGCGGCGGGCGTGATCACCGGTGTCGCGAACGTTGGCAAGTCTGTTGCAACGGACGTGGTCAACGTGGTGACGAAGCCGTCGTCGCCACCGCCGCCAGCGCAGTCGCCGCCGTCAGGGCGCGAGTAGCGCCCAGCGCGGCGTACGGTCTACCCGGAGAACGCCGTGAGCACGCAAGCAGAGAGAGCAGCAGCCCGCAGGTCCAGACAGAAGCGCACCGCGCGCAAGGCGGCCCGCGGCGACGAGCAGCGGCCGCGCACCGGCGCCAAGCGCGCCGTGGCCGACACGATCGCGCAGCTCCCGAACTTTCTCCGGCTGCTGTACGGGCTGATCACCGATCCGCGCGTGAACGGCGTCGACAAGCTGCTAGTGGGCGCCGCGGTCGCGTACATCCTGATGCCGCTGGACATGATGCCGGACTTCATCCCGTTCTTCGGGGAAGTGGACGACGTGTTCGTGCTCGTCATGTCGCTCAAGCGGCTGATCGCGAACGCGGGGAGGGCGGTCGTGCTGGACCACTGGAACGGCGACGCGGCGTCGCTGGATTCGATGAACCTGCAGCACGTGCTCATGGCGGCTGCGTTCTTCCTGCCGCGGCGGGTTCGCCGGAGGCTTCGGGCTATTGGGAGGCCGCTTTAGGTCCAGGAAGGCTGACGGATTCCCGCTAGCCCCGCTCCGACGCCACTAGCGTACCCTCGTAGGTAGCCTTACCTTTGGCTATGGCACCCCAGACTCGTCACACAAAGCGACCCGCGGCCCCGGCACTCCCGGCGCGCGGGTCTTCGCGTATCGAGGACCCTGAGCCCGACCATGTCGAGCCCGGTCATGAGCGCGTCCGCGCCCGCGTGGCGCTGACGTTCGACGACGTCCTCCTCACTCCCGGCCACTCCCAGGTCCATCCGCGCGACGTCTCCACGGCCTCGCGCGTCACCCGCGGAATCACGCTCAACATCCCGCTGCTCTCGGCGGCGATGGACACGGTCTCCGAGTCCGAGATGGCGATCGCGATGGCGCGGGCGGGCGGCATGGGTGTGATCCACAAGAACATGTCGGTGGATCGCCAGGCCGCCGAAGTCGACCGCGTCAAGCGCTCCGAGAGCGGGATGATCCTCAACCCGATCACGCTGTCCCCGGAGGGAACGCTCCGCGAAGCGGTCGGGATGATGAACCGGTTCAAGATCTCCGGCGTCCCGATCGTCGACACCGCGGGCCAGCTCGTCGGCATCATCACCAACCGCGACCTCCAGTTCCAGCGGAATCTCGACCGGCCGCTGAGCGAGGCGATGACCGCCGAGGGGCTGATCACCGCTCCGCTGGGCACGACGCTCGACGAAGCCGAGCGAATTCTCGGCGAGCACAGGATCGAGAAGCTGCCGGTGATCGACAAGGACGGACGGCTCAAGGGGCTCATCACCGTCAAGGACATCCACAAGCGGCGGCAGTTTCCGAACGCCAGCAAGGACAGCCATGGCCGTCTGCGCGCTGCCGCGGCGATCGGCGCCATCGACTTTCGTGATCGGGCGCGCGCGCTCGTGGACGCGGGCGTGGACGTGCTCGTCATCGACACGGCGCACGGCCACAGCGAGGGCGTGCTGCGCGCGACGGCGGAGGTGCGGGAGATGTTCCCCGACGTGCAGCTCGTCGTCGGCAACGTCGCCACGCGCGAAGGCGCGGCCGCGCTCGTCGAGCGGGGCGTGGATGCCGTGAAGGTCGGCGTCGGGCCGGGCTCCATCTGCACCACGCGCGTCGTCACAGGCGTCGGCGTGCCGCAGCTCACCGCGATCTTCGATTCGGTCGAGGGCGCGGGCGACGTTCCGGTGATCGCCGACGGCGGAATCAAGTATTCCGGGGACATCGTCAAGGCGCTCGCGGGCGGCGCGTCCACGGTGATGATGGGATCGATGCTCGCGGGCACCGAGGAGAGCCCGGGCGAATCGATCCTCATGGAAGGACGGCGGTTCAAGATGATCCGCGGCATGGGCAGCCTCGGCGCGATGCAGGACGGGAGCGCCGACCGCTACTTCCAGGAAGGGGAGATGTCCGCCAAGAAGCTCGTCCCCGAAGGGATCGAGGGGCGCGTGCCGTACAAGGGTCCTGTCGGCGACGTCATCTTCCAGATGGTTGGCGGGCTGCGGAGCGGCATGGGCTACGTCGGCGCGCGGACGATCGAAGCCCTCCGCACCGAATCGAGATTCGTGCGCGTCACCGCCGCCGGGCTGCGCGAATCGCACCCGCACGACGTCACCATCACCCGGGAAGCGCCGAACTACTCGACCACATGAGCCTGTGGACCAGGAAATCCATCGGGTTGCTGCAGGCCGAGGCCGCCGGGGAGGGAATCGAAGAAGGTCAGACGCTGCGCCGGGCGCTCGGCCCGCTGAATCTGACCATGCTCGGCATCGGCGCGATCATCGGCGCCGGGATCTTCGTGCTCACGGGGACGGCGGCCGCGCAGTACGCCGGGCCCGCGATCGTGTACTCGTTCCTCCTCGCCGGGACCGGCTGCCTGTTCGCGGGGCTGTGCTATGCCGAATTCGCCGCGATGATCCCGATCGCCGGCAGCGCCTATACCTACGGCTACGCGACGCTCGGCGAGTTTCTCGCCTGGATCATCGGCTGGGATCTCATACTCGAGTATCTGTTCGGCGCCGCGACCGTAGCGGTCGGCTGGTCCGGCTACTTCAGCGCGTTCATGCGCGAGCTTGGCGTGAATCTTCCGGCGCAGCTCGTCAACTCGCCGCTGGCCTACGCCGACGGCGAATTCACGCGCACCGGCGCGGTCATGAATCTGCCCGCGGTGTTCATCGTCGCGATCATGACGGCGCTGCTCGTGATCGGCATTCGCGAGTCCGCGCGTTTCAACAATCTGATGGTGCTGGTCAAGCTCGCGATCGTGCTGCTCGTCATCGGCTTCGGATTCATGTACGTGAACCAGGCGAACTGGCATCCGTTCATGCCGCCGAACACGGGCGAGTTCGGCGAGTTCGGCTGGAGCGGCGTCGTGCGGGGAGCGGGCGTCATATTCTTCGCCTACATCGGGTTCGACGCCGTGTCCACCGCGGCGCAGGAGGCGCGTAATCCGCAGCGCGACATGCCGATCGGGATCCTCGGCTCGCTCGCCATCTGCACCGTGCTGTACGTCCTCATGGCGCTCGTGCTCACGGGTCTCGCCAGCTACACGCAGCTGAACGTGCCGCATCCGGTCTTCGTCGCGATTGAGAGCGCGGGCCCGAGCCTGGCCTGGCTCAGGCCGGTGGTGAACGTCGGAGCCATCGCCGGGCTCGCGTCGGTCGTGCTGGTATTGCTCATGGCGCAGCCGCGCATCTTCTACGCGATGGCGCGCGACGGTCTGCTCCCGCCCGTGTTCGGCAAGGTGCACCCGCGCTTTCGCACCCCCTACGTCACCACCATCCTGACGGGCGCGGTGGCCGCGGTCGTCGCGGGAACGTTTCCGATTGGCGTACTGGGCGAGCTGGTCTCCATCGGTACGCTGCTCGCGTTCGTCATCGTCAGCGCCGGAATTCTCGTGCTGCGCTACCGCGAGCCGAACCTGCCGCGGCCGTTCCGCACTCCGCTGGTGCCGCTCGTCCCGATCCTGTCGATCCTGATCTGCGGCTACATGATGGTGAGCCTCCCGCCCGACACCTGGCTTCGTCTCATGGTGTGGATGGCGCTGGGACTGCTGATTTATTTCAGGTATGGGAAAGCGCACTCCAAGCTCGGGCGGGTCGATGCGGCTCGCTGATCTGCTCGCCATCCCCGAGGCGCGCCGGTCGGCGATAGAGCCCCTCGCGCGGGAGTTTCGCGCCGGCCGGTCGGTCGCGCTCTCCACGCACATCAACTCCGACGGCGACGGCTGCGGCTCCGAGGTGGCGCTCGCCCGCCTGCTGACCCAGCTCGGCATAGACGCCCGCATCGCGAACCCCACGCCGTGGCCGGCGATGTTCGACTTCCTGCTCGGCGACGACGTGCGCAACGAGTCGGACGACGCCGAGAAGACGATCCGGAAATCCGATCTCATAGTCGTGCTCGACATCAGCGATCTGCGGCGGCTCGGACAGCTTGGCCCGGTCGTGCGCGCGTCCAGTGCGACGAAGATCGTGATCGATCATCACATTCCGTCCGACGTCGCGATCACCGAGCTCGCGCTGTGCGATACCGCCGCGTGCGCGACGGGCGAGCTGATCTACGATCTCGCCGCGGCGCTCGACCTCGAGCTCACGGCTCCGGTCGCTGAGGCGCTGTACGTCGCGCTGCTGACCGACACCGGCGGCTTCAGGTTCAGCAACACGAGCGCGCGCTGCCACGCCATCGCGGGCGCGCTGCTGGCCGCGGGGGTGGATCCCGAGGCGATGTATCGGCGGATCTACGCGTCGGTTCCGATCGGGCGCCTGCACTTGCTGCGCGACGCGCTCGCCACCCTCGAGGTCGACCCCGAGTATGGCATCGCCTGGATCTCCGTCGAAGCCGGCGCGCCCGAGACGCACGGGCTCAAATCGGAGGACCTGGACGGGATCGCCGAGCACCCGCGGTCGGTCGCGGGCACGAAGCTGGCCGTCTTCTTCCGCGACCTCGGCCACGGCAAGGTGAAGGTCTCGTTCCGCAGCGCGGGCGAGGTGGACGTCAACGCGTTCGCCCGGCAGTTCGGCGGAGGCGGCCACGCGAAGGCCTCGGGCGCGCTGGTCGCGGGCACGCTGGAAGAAGTCCGGCACGACGTGATCGCCGCGGCGCG
>JANLGX010000096.1 GCA_024654005.1 Gemmatimonadaceae bacterium
CTCCGTCGCCGAATACCTGGCCTGGAAACGACTATCCGGGGCGGCGGAGTCATCACTCGTAACCTGCGAGTCCTACCTCGCACGGCTCGCCGTCAGCACAGACGCGGACGTGGAGACGATCACAGCCGAGGACCTGATGCTCGTCCTCGAGCTGATCCCCCCGAGGTCCCGTCGGAGCGCGAGCGTTCATATGAACGGCCTGTTGAAGTGGGCGATCCTGAGCGGGAAACGCACAACTCCGAACCCGATGGGGATGATCCCGAAGATCCAGAAGACCCCCCCGAGGGTGCATGACATCTTCAGTGGGCCCGAGCTTGCCGCGATCGTGGACGCTGCTCGCACGAGCCCGATCCTGCCGTTGGTGAATGAGGTGCGGGCGTTGCTGCTGACGGAGACGGGGATGCGTGCCGGCGGTGCGTTGCACCTTCGTGTCCGTGACGTGAACCTGTATGAACGCCGTGTGCTGCTTAGGGAGAAGGGCGACAAGGAGCGGCTGGTTCCGATCCGGGGTGAGGTGATCCAGGCGTTCGACCGTTACCTGCTGGAGTCGTATCCGCTTCTTGGCCGGGAACCCTTGCCGGACGACTACCTGTGGTTCCCTGTGACCGCGAACGGCACCGGACTGACCGGACTCGACCCGACCCGACCCGTGTCCTACTCGACGTTCTGGTTGTGGTGGAAGAAGACCCTCGAGCGCGCCGACGTCCGCTACAGGAAGCCGCATATGTCACGGCACACGTACGCGACGAACATCCTGGACGCCACGGGGGGCAATCTGTACGGCGCGCAAATGCTGCTCGGCCACGCTTCGCCCGCGACGACCGAGTTGTACCTCCATTCGTCTTCGCTGCATAAGGACCTCGCGGTGGACGCTCTCGCGGCCTTCCGAAACCTTCAGAGGGACTGACAACTATATGCCTGCAAACACCATGTATCGGCGGGCGCCTCTCTCATTATCATTGGAAACTAATAGGGAAGGTTCAAACACATGCTCGTATGAGTTGGAAAGGGGGAAGCCATGAGTGCCAAGAGGCTGACGCTCCAGGACGAGACCTTGTACTACTGCTGCGACTGTCAGGGACAGCATCACTGGAACGAGTGTCCGCTGAAAGGGCTTTGCCTCTTCTGCAAGACGGCCCCGGCGACTCTCCACTTCGGAGACATGCTCTCGGTCACTCACGGCGGCGGCTTGAACTGCTGCGAGCTGTGCTGCGCGGAGAAGCAACTAGCGCACGCCCGCGAACGGGCCGCGCTGATCCCATCACTTGAGGCCCGTGTTGCCGCCCTCGCGGAAGGAGCTTCTGATGCCCGCCCGTCCTGACCTGGCCGAGCTGGAACGGCTGTACACGGCAGCGCAACTGGGTGGCGCTGCCGAACGAGAGCGGCTGCTCATCGCCACTGCTAGGGCGTTCCCCTTCCTGCTCGCGGAGGCCCGGAAGGTGGAGACGCTGACGGAGGAACGGGAGAAGTGGGGGCCGCTCTTCCTCCGCGAGATAGCACGGGTCTGTGGACTGGACGACCGGGCGAGCATGGACGCGATCTATAACGAGATGGTCGCTACTCGCGCCCAGGCCGAGACGCTACGGGAGGCGCTGGCCGAAGATCCCGAGAAGTGGTCGTACCGGACGCTGCTCACGGTGGCCGAGTTGATCCTCGACCGTGACTACGGCCCGGAGGTTTTCCCGGACATGCCAGCGGGTGAGGAGGACTCGGGGGATGTTGGGCCGTGGTTCGTGCGGTCATGCCGTGCGGCTATCCGTGCCTCCCGCGCCGCCCTGGAAGGAGTCCCCGGTGACTGAGCCGACGATCAGCCTGCGGGACGTGAAGAAGCGGAAGCCGAAGGTTGTCTTCCCGCATGACCGGCCGCAACGCGTCTATCTCACGGTGCCTGAGCGGGACGCGCTGGTGGAAGCGGTCGAGGAAGCCGCTCAGGCGCGGAATGCGCTGGCAGGACTCATCGTGATGCTCGGCACCGGACGCGGCGACGCGATGGGCACAGCTCGCAAGCACTTCCACGCTCTCGACGACAAGCTCGCCCGCTTCTCTGACGTGGGGACGGAGGCGGACGTGAGCCGCTGGCAGCTCGTGTGGTGGTGGTGCCCGTCCGAATGGGCGTGGGGCGACGAAGGCACTTGGCACAGTTTGAGGCCCGACGGCCGCGCCTACCGTAGCTGGCAGTTCGGCCCGTTGGAGATCCGGCGTTGGGAGGCGACCTCCTGATGGCCTCCCTGACCTGCAAGTGCGTCGGCTGCGGCCACAAGGCGACGTTCACGCCGATCCCGACGGACGTGCCGATGTGCCCGAAGTGCTTCAGCCCGATGGTCGCGGTGGAGGCGACCTCCTGATGGCCCGCCGCTGCGCGAAGTGCAAGTCGGAGCGCCTCGAAGTCCGGCACGTCATCCCCGGCTACTGGCGCAAGGAATGCCGAGCCTGCGGAAGCACCGGGCCGTTTGAGCCCATCCCGAGCCCCAGCGCCACCGGGGCCACCTCGTCCCCTGCGGAAGGAAAGGTGACCTGAGACGCGTGACCCTCATCCTGCTCTGCTTCCTGCTGCTTGCTCTCACCGCCACATCGGTCGCGTCAGCACGCGGCAATCCGACCGCGGCCGCTCTCAACCGTGGGCTCGCCCGCACGCCGATGCGCGGCCTAGGACAGGTCCTCGACGAGGAGGGCCGCCGTGCGAACGTGAGCCCCTACCTGATCGCCGCGATAGCCGGGCTCGAGTCGAGCTACGGCGCGCATCCGTGCCGGAGCAACACCCGGAACGTGTGGGGGCTCGCGTCGTGCAAGCGCGGCTACGGGATCCCGTTCTTCGCGTCGTGGCGGCAGGCGATCCGGTTCCAAGCGCAGCTGTTGCGCCGCGGCTGGCTGGCGAAGGGTGTCCGTGACGTCTACACGATCGGCCGCTCGTACTGCCCGCCGTGCGGGAATGGTTGGGGCGCGAAGGTCGCGTGGTTCATGCGGAGCCTCGGCGGGTCCGTGCGGGTGACGTACCGTCCGTGACGCTCGAGGAGATCACCTACCTGTGGGAGCCTGACGGCTACGTCGCCGGGCTGACGGCCGCGACGAACCATGCGGCCCTGCTCGATCACCTGCTGGCGTGGCGCCCCCTCGCAGACGATGCCCTCACTGCCGCGCCAGCGCCGAGCGCCTTCAAGACCTTCCGGGCCGGGCTGTTGAAGGAGCGTCGCGGGCAGTACGCCGGGGACGGTTGGGCCGAGCGTTACGGCGCAATCCTGATCCCGTATCTCATGCTGCGAGTCAGCCCTATCGCGGATCGCTTCGGCGTGCCGTGGGGCACGGCGTACATCCGTCTGCGGGACGAGGGCTACATCACCGAGGAAGTCGACACGGCCATCTGGACGGCCGCGTGACCTCTCTCTCCGTGTCCTACTGCCCGCCTGTGGCTGCTCTGTTCGTCGCAAAGGACGGCACGTACTTCGGCCTCGAGGGCATCGATCCGTGGGACGAGGAACGCGACGCGCGCCTGTATGCGGGTCCGTGGCCGGTGGTGGCGCATCCGCCCTGTAAGTCGTGGTCGCATATGGGCAACTGCCGTCCGGACACGGTTGCTCGCGGCGACGGCGGGACGTTCACGGCGGCGCTTGCAGCGGTCGAGCGTTTCGGAGGCGTGCTGGAGCACCCCGCTTTGTCACGAGCCTGGCGTGCGTTCGGCATCCCACGACCACCAGAGTACGGCTGGGAGCGTTCTCTTTGGCCTGATCGCATCGGATGGACGACCAGCGTTGACCAAGCCGCCTACGGCCACCCATGCCACAAGGAAACGTGGTTGTACTTCGTCGGCGGGGTCGGCAAGTACGCCCCGGGAACGCCTCCGACGCTCGACTGGCGTCGGATAGAGACAGGACGACGTGTTGCTCAAGACGGTGGCGGCGGCCGCGACCAGCGAAGCCGCACCCCTGAGGCCGTCCGCGACGTGCTGCTCGAGATGGCGCGGACGGTTAGCCCGCCCGTTGCCGCCGGGAACGCGAGAGCCGCGTGACCGAACGTGAGCTTCAGACAGCGGTTATCGACCTGGCCCGCCTGCTCGGCTGGAAGGTCGCCCATTTCCGGCCCGCCCTGACGGCGAGGGGCTGGCGGACACCCGTCGAGGCGGACGGCGCCGGCTACCCAGACCTGACGTTGGCGCATCCGAAGCAACGCCGGCTGCTCATGGTCGAGTTGAAAGCGAAGGGCGGCAAGCTGTCCGTGGCGCAATGCGACTGGCTCGACACGCTGACGGACACGGAGTGCTGCGAGGTCTACTGCTGGCACGTGGACGACTGGACGAACGGCACGGTCGAGCGGCTGCTACGCGACAGGCCGGACGAATGAGCCCCACCAACCGCAACGAAAGGACAGCATGACCGTCACACCGCTCGAAGTCGTCGAGCCCGTCACCTCCAGCAACGCCACCAACATCAAGATGAAGATCAAGCCGCCCGAGCCGACCGAGTACGTGGTGTTGCTCGCCCACGACGATGAAGGCAGCGAGGGTCGCTGGGACCGGGTCGGACCTCCCACTGTGCTCGCGGCCAGCGCGGCTCAGGCCGTACTGGAGGTCGCCGGAAAGCGCACCGCACATGACCAGGCCGGCTGCTACGTCGCCGTGCCCGTCCGCTCCTGGAAGCCCGTCATCGTCACGCCCGAGGTGCAGACGAAGCTCAAGCTCGAGAGCGCGTAGAGGGCTTAGGTGGCCCTGCGTGCGCTCATCCTGACGGACTGCCTCGTGATGCCGAGTTCCTTTGCGATCCCAGCGTATCCGTGCCCGTCTGCGACGGCGGCGAGCAGGGCGGCACGGTACGCCGCGTCTGCTCGCCGGCGGGCCTTGTGGGCTTTGCGGAGCTGGGTGAGAGGGTCAGGCATCGGCGGGTGCTTCGATGATGCGCGTGCTGAAGCGTTCCCAGTTGAGGTTGATTCCCATGCCATCCTCGATCTTCTCGGCGCGGCGGCGGTAGGTCGGCTTCGATGCGTACTCGATCTTGCCGGTGGCGTCTTGGACGATCTGAACGATGTACTCGGTTTCCTGCGTGGTGCTCATGCTGTTCCTTCCTGTCGGGTGAGAGGGTCAGCGGGTCGCGCGTTGGACTCGTTTGAGTTCTCGCATGGCGACGAGCAGAGCACGGGTGCAACGGAGTCGACGCGCGGCATCCGTGGCGCGGTTGCGTTTGCGGGTGAGCCTTTCGACTCTTTCGGCTGCTCGTTCAAGTTCGGGCTTCATGTGCTCCTCTGCTCCTTTCGTTGGACTCGACAGACCCGCCGGAGCGGGCTAGAGACCACTCCATCCGCCAGCACCGCACCGGGAGCAGGTGTACCAGTAGGAGCCGGTCTCGGTGGCACTGTCGCGCACGGCACCGACGGTCTGTTCATAGACGGTCCTCTCCATCGTGTAGGCGGTCTCGCCGTCCAGACCAACGATGTTGCCGCGCTCGACGCGACCGGTGCAGGTGCAGACGTGGCCGAAGTAGTCGTCGTACGTGATCTCGCCGCGGGTGATGGTACTTCTGGTCATGCTGCCTCCCTAGCTAGTGGACTAGACGCGACCCATCTTGAACCCGTAAGCCGTGACTGTCAAGGGAATACGGGTTGCAAATCGTACCAAGCCGTAGTTTCCCGCAGCCGTGGCTGTCAGCGAGTACACTCTCACCTGCGACGGTCGGCTCGAGCATGGACTAGACACCTGTGCGCTCGCCGGCCGTCGCTTCGCGCGGTGACACCGTGAGAGTCGTCGGCGGTTTCATCTACCTGAACCTCACCGCGTGCATCCTCCTACCGGCACTAGTCATGGGTTTCGGCGGCGCTCCTCTCTTCGCCTGGTTTCTCATCTATGGCGCAGAGGCGGTAGGCATTGTCATCGGCGTGTACTTCGGGACGCGTCGGTGAGGATTCGCTACTCTCCCAAGCTCGGCGGCCGGTTCTTCCTCGTGCGGTTCGTAGCCCACGCGGTCCCGGCCGCCGACCTCCTCCACGGGTACAATTCGTGTCGGCTACGAACCGACAACCGAGGAGGACACCGTGAGCAAAAATGAGCGGTGGATCGTCATTACGAATTGGGCGAAGTTTCAGCACTACAAAGACAGGCGTCCGCCCTGGATCAAAAACTACATTGAACTGCTTGCACGGGACGAGTATCTGGAACTCTCGGGAGCACGTCGCGGGCTCCTCCATGGTCTGTGGCTTGCCTATGCGCAGAGTGGGACCACGATGAGAGCAGACATAAAGCTTATCAACAGCAGGCTCGGACTTCAAGCAAAGATGGTTGACCTTGAAGCTCTCAACCATGCGGGTTTCATTACCCTCTCTGCTAGCAAGACGCTAGCGGCGCGCTATCAAGATGCTAGTCCAGAGCAGAGAGAGAGTAAGAAAGAGAAAGAGCAGGCTCTTACGTCTAAGGCAGACGCCTCTGCCAATGGACTCGATCCAGAGAAAACCCTCGAACTCGGCAAGATCATCGAGCAACTCCGCGGTGTAGACGACCGAACCTGGAACATCCTTCAGCCCCTTGCCGCCCAAGTCCCCCAATCCATCCTCGCCGACCTCCGCACACGCAGCACCGGCAAAGGACCAGGCTGGATCGTCAGAGCACTCCAAGCCGAGATCAAAGCTACGATCGGAGGAGCGTGAGCGATTACTGGAAGCGATACGAAGGCATCCTCGCCACCGACGAGGATAGTGGTAACAGAGTTGCCGTCTTCACCGAGCCTCTTGTCGTGGAGGGCGTCCTTGACGGTGATTTCGGCGGCAGCGATATTCTCATCTCCGGCCTTGACCTTGAGTACGTGTTCAATGCTTTGTGCGGCGAGAAGATCCGGGTGACGATCGAGCGGTTGCCGTGAGCGACCGCAAGCACGACACGATCGTATGGCTGCTCGAACGCATGGAAGACGCCCTCATGGAACGCAGCAGCACGAACGGCAAATCGCAGCATGAGAGCGTGTCGCTCCTTCCCGGCCCGCTGTGGAACGAGGCGTTCCGTGAGCTGGATCGCTGCTTGAACAGGATGCGTGCTCTGGCGCGTCAGCAGGCCGTCTACGAAAACCCGAAGGGAAACGGTCAGGCTAACGGTGCGAACGCAGCAGGAGCCGTCTCAGCGCGTCCTAGCGGTATTCCGTTGGGCACCGCACGATGGCATGTGCTCGCCTGGTACGTGCAAGTAGAGCACCGTCAGGTCATGGCACGGCAAACCGTGAAAGGCAAACACGGGAAACGCGGCACCGTCCTCATCCCCACCGTGGAGATCCAACGGCACCGCGATGCTCGCAAGCCGAAAGCCGACATGGGCGTAACCTGGATCGTCAGCGAGTACGCGTGGGGCTCGAGCGCAGTCCAGTCCGCCCTCGCCTCACTGAGCAAAGAGCCGGCAGGGTTGAGGCTGGCGGCATGAGGAGATTTTGGAAGGCGTGGCGCGACGAGCGCGAGTATCGGCGTCGAGCGTTGAAGCTGATTGCTTACTGCGGTGGCGTCGGGCATTTCCGAGAGCCATTGATGCGCGCTGTGCGGCGCCGCTGGCGTGGCGAACGATAAGCGCCCTTGACAGCCACCGTCGACGCGCTACAATCCCGGGCGAACGTACTAGAAAGGCGCCCTCAGAGCCGCCCATGAGGCGGCTTCGCTATTCCAGGGGCTAAACTGCCCCAAGGGCACGGTGCCTGACCTTCCCCAACAGGGACGATTAGACGACACAGGCACCGAGCCCCCTACTCACGCAGAGGAGAACAACCCATGAGCCCCTCACTGCAGTGGGTCGCAGAGGGCATCGCCTCCGCTGAAGCCGCCGGAGGCATCACCCTCAAGACATACCGACGCCCCGGCTTCACAGGAGAACAAGCCGTCAGACAAGAAACAAACGGGGTGGAGGCAGTTAGCTGGCAAGAACTCTCAGACCCAGAGCCAGACGATCAAGCTAGCACCTAACAGCCTCTATACCCTGCCCATCCCTCATGCTTAGTACACCTGCCCCCGCACGTCCTGATACTGGGCTCTGAGCCCCTGATTCGTGTCACAAGCTAGGTGTGAACAGCACGTAGGGGCGCAAAGCAGCATGGTTATGGGGTTCGGTGTTGGAGGAAAGCGCTGTTTATGCGCGAGGAGAGGCTAGGGCCGGCCCCCCACCCCCCCTGATTCAGTAGACGCGCGGGTCCTTCCCGAAGGGACTGTTGATGCTCTAGCTGGTGGTTCTTGTGTGGACGGTGGGGGCTTTACATCGCTCGTAATGTATGTACGTGGGGGTTGATTTGCATAAGGGCAAGTTGTTGAATTTGCGGGTTGCTCCTGAGACGCATGAGCGGTGGAAGGCCGCTGCTGTTTTGGCGGGGGTTTCGTTGTCGGCGTGGGTGCGTGAGGTTTGTGATCTTCGTGCTGCTGAGGGGTGGCGTCCGAATGTGTTTGAGGGGGTTCGGGATGCTTTTCCGAAGGATCCTCCGTTGGAGCGTGTGCCGGTTCGTGTGGTTGAGGCGCAGATCGCTGCGCCGGTCGTCCCGACGGTTTTGGGTCCTGTCGTTCCGGCTCCTGCGAGTCGTGTGAGTCCAGGGGATTGTTCTCGCGCTCATTTCCATCGGAAGGGTTCGTACTGCAAGGTTTGCGGGTACTCGGGTGACTAGCCGGCAGCGTTTTTGGGAGAAGGTGGGGGATCCCAGCCCGGGTGATTGTTGGATCTGGCAGGCCTCGTCGGCTCGCGGTTACGGGAAGTTCTGGTTGGACGGAAGGTTGAGGCCTGCGCATCAGGTGGCTTACGAGTGGTTTGTGGGTCCTATCCCGGCGGGTTTGGAGATCGACCATCTTTGCCGCACGAAAGCGTGCGTGAACCCGGAACATCTTGAGGCGGTCACGCATTTCGAGAACCATCGGCGCATCCCAGCCAAGACGGTTTGCAAGGCGGGCCATAGTGATTGGGGCAGGCAGAAACCCGACAATTCTACTTTTTGTAGGGAATGCGCT
>JANLGX010000188.1 GCA_024654005.1 Gemmatimonadaceae bacterium
GGTTGCATGGTGCGAATCGAAGTGGCGTTCCTCTGCGGTGGGCGATGGGGGAAACAGTCTCGGAATCTTCCAGCTCAACAAAGACACATGGTTCACCTACGCTGGCGAGGACCCGGCGCAATGGGCGGACCCGCTGGTCAACGCGCGGGTTGCGTGGGCCGTGATGGGGTACGACCGAGGCCGTGGTTACGAACGTTGGCGACAGTGGAGTTGCAAGCCGTAGACTGGACAGCGCAACCGTGAGGACTGAGAGACCATCGCTCCCCCTCCGAACCGTCGGGCGTAAACCGTAAGGCCCACCCGACCGGGAAGCCGCTGAAACGGGCGGTTGCTCCATTAAGGTAAAGATTCCACCGGACTGTTGACGCGCGTTAACTCTAGGCGTACTCTCCGCGCATGGAAGAAATCAGAGACCGGATCATAGCCGTTCGGGTGACCGAGCAGGAACACGCTATCATTGCCCACGCTGCCATCAAGGACCGTCGGCCGGTAGCTTCCTTCGCGCGCCTGGCCGTCTTGGCCCAGGCCGAGAGCTTCCTAAAGGAGAAGAGTTCATCGGTATAGATAGGACGAAGGGCCGGGATACCGCAAAGCAGTCCCGGCCCACCAGGACGAACAACCAAGGACGAGTGTAACAGATGAAATACGAGACGTACGCCCCTGAGAAGCACGGGCCGACCAGAACGGCCAAATCCTCGGACTGGCGCGACCTCCTGGAAGCAGCTTCTGAGATCCCATCTGGCGTCGTGCTAACGCATCAGCGCACCAACCGCTCTTCTCTGGGGTCGATGGCAAAGCGCTTTGGCTTCACGTACAGAACGGAGACCCTTGCTGACGGTTCGGGCTTTGTGCTGTGGGCGGAGAAGATCCAATGACCACCAACGCGACAGGAATCACCTCTCCAGTGTCGCTGGCTGATGACGGCGTAGAGGGGGGGCAATCCTCCCCTACGACCGTTTGGCTTTACGTCGCGCCGAAACGCACCTTTGCTGACCTGGCGTACTACGAGCGGCACCGCGTACTTCGAGCGCTTCGATGGCTTCGCGACAGGTACACCCCCGCAATGCCTGATGAGGCACTGGAGCCTTACGTGCGCCACCTGAACAACATCGAGGACTACGTGTGCGGCCGGCATTCGCTGCTGGCTTGCCGGAGGACGCTGCAATGAGTGTCTTCGCCACCGGTTTCGCGCTGGCCCAGGCGCAGTACGACGCTGCCGAACCAGACGACGAATGTCAGTGTCCAACTCCGTGTGACACCTGCAACGAGACGGGCTCCGTAGGACTGTACTGCTGCGGACAGTGCCAGGACGACGACGGCCCTGACGATTGGGAAGACGAAGCGCGACAAGCGGCACGCGAGGAAAGGGAATGGAGATGACCGGCTACTACATCGCCTTGGTGACGGCCCCGTTGTGGGCTGCTGGCATGGCCTACGGGGTCGCGGTGTTGCTGCGATACATCGCATGGCGGTGCGCCGATGCGTGGTGTGGCACTGAGTGGGACTACCCCGACGACCGTGACGACTACGCGCGGGAACAGGCCATCGAGGACGGCAGATTCGAGTACGAACGATGAAAAGTTACGAATGTGAAGCGTGGGGTTGCAAAACCGGAACACGAGCAGGGCCGAAAACATACTGCTCCGGCCATCAAGGGCGAGCCAGGAACCACAATGGAGACCCGTTCGGCTCGCGCTACTTCAACGTTGCCAGAATCGAACTTACGCAAGCCAAACGTCTGATGAACGAAGCGTATGACGCGCTGATTACGCGGGCTACTGCGCGCGGCTGGAAATACACTGGTTCTAGCTATACGTCAGCAACCGGCAACCGCGTTCTACGTGAATCACGTTCCGTCGCGCATCGTAGCTACTTTGATGCCCTTGAATCTGAGTTGATGTCTGTGCCGATGCTGGAAACGCCTCAACAACCGGCAGCCTCGGACGGGGATTCTACGGTTCTCTTCGAGATGCTGCTCGAACTGGC
>JANLGX010000108.1 GCA_024654005.1 Gemmatimonadaceae bacterium
CCACGAGCAGCCCTCCTGCCTGCAAGCCGTTCGAGCGCAGGAAGCCGACAGCCCACTCCCGCTCCGCGGCAGAAACGGCGAGGCGGGGCTCCCGGCCGGCATTCCCGCCGCCGAACGGCTCCAATAGGCGCAGCCAGTCAGCCGTCCGATGCTCATCCAGGGAGTCGGCCGGCAGCGCGTCGGTCAGGAGCCGCGCCCCCCCGCCGAAGTCGAATCCCACGCGGCGGGCGGCACCGGTCACGAACAGCAGCAGGTGGTTCCTTCCGTCCCGGCTGCAGTCGAACGCGAGATCGAACCGCTCCCGCCGCAACCGCCGGATCACCGCAATGGTCTCGCGCAATCGCAGCCTTCGCGGGCGCCCTTCGATGTCCTCGTACGACCATGGAAAATCGTGCGTGATGACCTCGTCCACGAATCCCGAGCCGCTCAACACCTCACGGGCGTGCCCCTTCGCAAGGAGGGCGATCCGCGCGCCGGGAAATCGCTCACGCAGCGCGGCGAGAAAGGGCAACGCTACGACGAGATCGCCTATGTGCCAGAGCTCGGTGACGAGAATCCTGCGTGGAGCACCCGCTGGTGCGGGGTGCGGCGGGAACACCGTTCGCAGTAGCGGGAATATCAGCGCGAGCAGCCGGTCGGCTGCCGTCGCCAACCGGATCCTGCGAGGCGTCACCAGCCACGTCTGGGCGATCCCGCTAACCCTCCACCCGTCGCTCGTGCTCGTCGAAGTGCGCCAGATCGTGCGCGTTGCCCTGGCGCTCGATGTCGGTGCGGACTGCGGCGACGCTCTCACGCACTTCTCCGGCGACGCTCGCCGACTTCACCCGGCTAGCGAGCGCGCCTCGCACCCTTCGACATGAAGGGAGCGAAGGTCAGACGAAGCGTGTTGTTCCGGATGTCCACCATGGCGTCGCCGCGCGGGCACCCCGACTGCACCTGAAACCACGGGTGATACCTGTTGGCGAGAGTGAAATCGAATGCCGCGAAGCCGAACCGCGAGCGGACCGTGGCGCGCGGCCCCCAGTACAGGTAGATGTCGTGCGTGCACCAACGCTTGTGGAAGAGGATGGGTGAGATGCTGCGCACGTCCTCGTTGTACCGCATTCGCCCGGCCTCGAGCCCGAACGACCACGCGGGCCGCATGTACTCAAGCTTGAGGTTCTGTCCCGATGAACCGGGACCTACGGCGGCGCCCAGCGGCTGGCCCCGGTTGGTGTAACCCTGAATCACGGTCCGGCTCGTGTACCACACTCCCAGTGGCCGGTCGCGAAACGTCGGACCCTGCTCGACCATGGTATTCTCGGCGTGCAGCCGCCAGAGATCGTCCCCGGTCCAGCCAGGACGCCGCCACTGCAAGCCGATAGTGTACGCCTGCGTGTGGTTCGGGGCGACGAGAAAATCGTGGAGCGAGGTTGGAAATTCCGTGCGTCCCCACTCCGTGAACACCTCCAGCCCGGCCTCGGGGAAGAGCCAGCGCGCGAACAGCGAATAGACCTGATCCCGGCCGCCCGGGTACAGGGATGAATCGTTCAGCGCGCGATTGTTGGGACGGCCCGTGGATTTGAGCACGTCGAACCATCGCAGCGGGATCTCGCCCCAACCGGTCGAGGTGGCCCACACGCTTCGGGCCGCGCCGATGGTGAGACCGGCCGGCCGCTTCAAGCGAAGCGTCACCGCGGCCGCGCTCAGCGATCGGATATCGTTACTGGAATCTGGATCGAAGTGGAACGACTCCGCGAGCCCGCCGACGAGCCAGCGGACGTCGAGATCGCCGAGGGGGATATTCAGCGGCCGCGCGGTTCGCAGGAAGAAATGCGGGAATCCCGGCGCATTGTTGCTGAGGATGAGCGCGTTGCTGATCCCCGGCCCCCACCACTCGTTCTCGTTGGCGACGCCGAACTGATACTTGGAGAACCCGACGAGGGCCGATGACTGCCCGAAGCTGATGCGGCTGATGGAGCCCTCGCCGAAGCGGGTCGGCATGTCGATCGAGTACGGGCCCACGAGGTACCACGGGAAAGCCCAGCGGCTCCGATCCGGCGGAATCCCGGGGCTCTCGATGTACGGCTTGCGGAGCTCGAACGAATCGTTCGCGACATACGTCAGCTCCGGCGCTACGACAACCTGAAGGCGCCCGAATCGGGCGAAGAAGCCGCCGCCGGCCCTGACGCTGGTTCCCCGCCCCGCCCACAGGTCGCCGTCGTTGATGGACCAGGGCAGCGCGCTGTTGTTGACGAGGTGCAGCTCGGGCGGCAGCGCGCCGAACAGCCGCTCCGGTGGCTGCGTTCGGGAAACGATCGCACTCAGCGATCGCAGCATCATTGGAACGGTTTCCGGCTTACCCGCCATCTGCGCCAGCCGCTCCCTATCCAGCCCGAACGGGCTGATCGTGCTCAGAACCCCCTGCGTCTCGTCCCAGCGCTCCTGCGCCACGCTGTCCGGTGCAGCGGTATCCTGCGCGCCGGCCGGTGTGGCAGTTCCCACGCCGGCAAGCAACAGGCTGCCGGTCATCGCCAGTCGCAGGTACATCATGCGGATGCAGGCGCGGGACGGCGCTTGCCGGCGCTTCGCGGAGCGGATGTCAGCAGCCCTTCGGCCTTCTGGAACTCGTGCACGATCTCGATCCCGCGCTCGAGCGACGTCGTCGGCACATAGTACTTCTTCATCTCCGTGCAATCGCC
>JANLGX010000110.1 GCA_024654005.1 Gemmatimonadaceae bacterium
ACCCTCCCGCGCACTTCGCGCTGGTCTCGCAGAACACACGTACGGCCGTCCCAGCGGCATAGGCGGCCCAGATGAGCCCAATGCCGATGACGAGCCAGCGGGCGACGAGGACGAATAGCGCCTCGCGGTCCTCGGCATCGATGAAGGTGCCCACGAGCTGGATCAAGATGCGGACTCTGCTCATCGATCTGTCACCGAAGAATCGGCCCATGACTCTTCCTCCTGGCCGGCCATCTCGATGGCGGCCTCGCTGTGGACCATCGCCGCGGCGTCGAGGGCGTCGATAACGCGCGCCTCTTGTGCGAAGCGATCGCGGTTCTGCCGCGTCGCGGCCGGGCGCTCGAATTTGGCCTTCTTGTCGGGGAGCTCGCGCGCGACCGCGTTGAGCACATGCCGCGCGAGGCCGGCGTCGCCGGTGTGGCGTATCCAGCCCACACGCAGCGCATCCATGAAGCGTTCGAAGTCCAATGCTGCCTGCGCGTTCCCCTGGCTATGATCGATGACCTCCGCACCTAGCTCGTCACGACAGAACGCCGCGACCTCCTCGGCGCGCGTCATGTCCATCACGACCGTATGGATCGGGTTGCGCTCATGGATCGCGCGCAGCGCCTTCTTCGGCTCATCCGGGTGGAGGGACGTGCCATCGCGCGGCGGCACGAGGATGGCCGCCGGACCGAGCAGCCGGAACTTCGCGTCCCGGACCCACAGCGGCACGATGGCAAAACAGTCCCATTTCCAAGCCGAATCGACTCCTACCGCTATCGGCTCACCTTCTGGAATGCGTACATCGGTCGCAGCAGCCGCCCATTCTGCTTCAGTGATCGCTGACTGCACCGAGCGCGTTGGTCGATTGCACTTGAAACGACTCCAATGGTCGAGCGTCATTGTGGCCGATGCGCGATCCTCGCGAAGACTTGCGATCGTCACTCCAGAGAACGGATTTGCAGCTTTGACGACGGCGAGATCCTCGACATCGGCCTTCTCAGGCACCGCCCAGTCATGAATGATGGTCGTCTCGGCAGCGGCGCGCGTGAAGCACGTCTCGCGCGTCACGTCATGGCCCGACTCACGCATTCTCGTCCGTGTCTGCTCGAACTCGGAGCCCGGCTCCCCGGCGGTCGAGATCGCGATGATCTGGCCGCCGCGCTTCTTCACCTTCCCCCGCCATGTCCGGTAGAGCTTCAGATCACGATGGCGGTGAAGTTCCTCGGTGATCGCGAGGGTCGGGATGACGCCATCGCCGGTACGCTCATCCGCGGCCCAGACCTGGATCCGTGATCGATTCAACTTACAGATGATCCGCCGGTACCCCGGAAGGCACTTGAAGATCTTGGCGAGGCGAGGTGTGCGGAGCACAAGCCCTTCGGCCTGCCCATAGAGGATCTCCGCCTGGTCACGCGATGAAGCCGCGACCGGAACGGACGCAGAAGCCTTGAATTCACAGTGATAGAGCGCGAGTCCCGCGACGAGCGTCGTCTTCCCCGATCCCTCGGGCAAAATGAACCACGCCTCGAGGAATCCCGCGAACAGATCCTTGATGAACGCTTCCTGGAACGGCTCCAGCTTCCATTTCGACCCGTCATCGAGCACGAGTTCACTGATCCATTCACGGAAATGCGGAAGGGTCCAAGGCTTCGGTGCGGTCTTAGTGGGCTTCTTCATCTTCGTGGTCCGTTCGCGCTCAGCGCCCTCGACGCCAGCCCTCACCAGCGCGCCAACCTGAGCCTTCCCGTTCGATCGACTTGCGGCCACTGCAGGCGCTGCACAATCCTTGGAGATTCGTGCG
>JANLGX010000111.1 GCA_024654005.1 Gemmatimonadaceae bacterium
CGCGATCCTCGCCGGCGGCACGATGGTGCTTCCGGCCATCCCGGCCGCGGAATCGCTCGCCGCGGAAGGACTCGACGTCACCGTCGTCAACTGCCGCTACCTCAAGCCGCACGACGAGCTGACGCTCGCGGCCATCGTTGCCGACCACCGGCAGCTGCTGGTCGTGGAGGAGGGGACCGTGGTGAACGGCTTCGGCGCGTACATGGCCGGAGTTGTCGGGAAGCTCGACCCGGCGGTTCGCGTGGCGACGCACGGCGTGCCGGACCGGTTCATCGAGCAGGCTCCGCGCGCGCGCCAGCTCGCGGCCGTCGGTCTCGACGCCGGCGGGATAGCGAGCAGGGTGCGGGCGCTGCGCGAGACCGAGGCCATGGCCGGCTGATGCGGATCGGCGTCGTCGGGCACGAAGGCTACGAAGAGCTGCCGGCGATGCTCGGCCTGCTCGAGATCCTCGCGCCGGAGCTCGGATTCCAGTTGGCTTACGAAACCCGCCTGCGCACGGGGGCGCACGAGCAGCTGGATTCCGAAAGCGAGATCGATGCGCTCGTCACGCTCGGCGGGGACGGCACGCTGCTGCGCGGCGCCAAGCTGCTGGGCGGCCGCCCGGTGCCGATCATCGGTGTCAATCTCGGCCGGCTGGGCTTTCTCACGAGCTGCAGCGCGCCGGATATCGAGACCGCGCTGCGCCGCTTCAAGGCGGGTGATTACACGGCTGAATCGCGCATGACGATCGCCGCGACAACGGACAGCGGCCCGGGGACAACAGTCGGATCGGAGCGATGGCTCGCGCTGAACGACTTCGTGCTGCACAAGGGCGGCTTCGCGCGCGTCGTCCGGCTCTCCATCTCGATCGACGGCGAGTCCATGGGAACGTACGCCGCCGACGGCATCGTCGTCGCGACTCCGACCGGATCGACTGCGTACAGCCTCTCCGCGGGGGGCCCGATCGTCGCGCCGCGACTCGAGTCCATCGTGATCACGCCGATCTCGGCGCACACTCTCGGCATACGACCGCTCGTGGTTCATCCCGAGGCGGAGATCGTGCTGCAGGGAGAAGACGGGCCCGACGAGCTGCTGCTGACCGTCGACGGGCAGGGGGGAACGGAAGTGACACGGGGAGAGCGGCTGATAATTCGGCGCTCGAAGTCGCCGGTGATGCTGGTCCGTTTTCCACCCGACACGTTCTTCAGCCGCATCAGGCAAAAGCTGGGCTGGGGCGGCCTCAAGGAAGACGACAGCGGCAATGCTGAGTGAGATACGCATCCGCAACTTCGCGATCATCGAATCGATCGCGCTGCCGCTCGCGCCCGGGTTCAACATTCTCTCCGGCGAGACCGGCGCGGGCAAGTCGATCATCGTCGGCGCGCTCGGATTCCTGCTCGGTGAGCGGGGCAGCACCGACGTAATTCGCCCCGGCGCAGACCGCGCCGTGATCGAGGGAATATTCGAGATCTCCGGCGCGGCTGACGTCGCCGCATGGGCCGACGAGCACGGGATCGACGTCGAGGACGGAACGCTGGTGCTCAAGCGGGAGATGGCCGCTAGCGGCCGCGGCCGCGCGTGGGCCAACGCGACTCCGGTCGGCGCTACGCTGCTGGCGGAAGTCGGGCGGATGCTGGTGAATCTCCACGGACAGCACGAGGCCCAGACGCTGCTCGACGGCGACTCGCAGCGCGCGATCCTCGACGCATTCGCCGGCGCGGGCGACACGGTGAGTGAAGTGCGCGAGCTGCACGGGTCGTTGGGCAAGGTGCGGCGTGAGATGGACGAGCTGGTGTCGCGGCGGAGCGAAGCCGAGAAGCGCGCCGATTACGTGCGGCACGTCGCCAACGAGATCGAGACCGCGAAGCTCGTCGACGGCGAGCAGGAGAAGCTGGAGGACGAAGCCCGTGTGCTCGAGAACGCGGACGAGCTGCGCACGCTCGCCGCGTCATTGCGCGAGGCGCTCGAGGCCGAGGAGGGTGGAGCGCTCACCGCGCTCGCTTCGGCGCAGCGCGCCCTGGCGAGTATCGGGCGGATCGACCCGTCCACCAAGGGCATGCAGGAGCAGCTGGACGCCGCGTACTACGCGCTCACCGAGCTGACGCGTGAGGCCGGCGTGTACGCCGAGCGTGTGGAGCTGGATCCCGAGCGGCTCGGCACGGTGCGGGAGCGCCGGGACCTGCTATACCGCCTGCTCAAGAAGTACGGCGACTCGGTAGCTGCCGTGATCGAGACGGGACGCAAGGCGCGCGCGGAGCTGGATCTGGTGGAAGGAGGTGAGCTGGACCTGAACGAGCTGCGCGGGCGCGCGGCCGAGCTGGAGCGGAAACTCGGCGCGGCGGCGGCGAAGCTGTCGAAGCAGCGGCAGTCCGCGGCGAGCAAGCTCGTGAAAGCGGTGGACGCGCGGCTGCCCGAGCTGGGAATGCCGGACGGCGCGTTCTCGGTGATGCTGCCCAAGCTCGCGGAGCCCGGGCCGTACGGCGCGGAGGACGTCGCGTTCCACGTGACGCTGAACAAGGGCCACCCGCCGCGGCCACTCGCGCGCGTCGCGTCCGGCGGTGAGCTGTCGCGCGTGATGCTCGCGCTCAAGACGATCCTCGCGAAGGTGGATCGCACGCCGACGCTGGTGTTCGACGAAGTGGACGCGGGCATCGGCGGCAAGGTCGGGCTGCAGGTGGGCGATACGCTGCGGCGCGTGGCGGACAACCATCAGGTGTTCGCGATCTCGCACCTGCCGCAGCTCGCGGCCCGCGCGCACCATCACATCGTGGTGGCGAAGGCGGCCAAGGGCGGAGTGACGACTGCCGATGTCACGGTGCTGACCGGAGCGCCGCGCGTCGAGGAGATTGCGAGGATGCTCGGCGGGGATCCAAGCAGCTCGGTGGCGAAAGCACACGCGAAGGAGTTGCTGGCTTCTGGTGGGATCCAGTGAGCCTCGCTCGTAGCCTGCTTCCCGTAGATTCCCCGTCACAATGACGAAAATCCCGGCCATTCCGTGGCAGCTCACCGGCAACCACTGGCTGGCGCTGCCGTGCATCCATCCCGCCGACGGCTCGCTGCACGCCGTCGGGATGCTGCACCGCGCCGCCCGCGGCGCGATCGAGTTTGCCGGCGGGCCCGACTTCGTAGACGGCGGATCTCTGCCGCTCGCGAAGCCGACTATCAGCGTCGGCGGTGTCGCGCGCGAGCTGGCGGCGGAAGGGATGGCGTGGGAGCACGTCTCT
>JANLGX010000113.1 GCA_024654005.1 Gemmatimonadaceae bacterium
CTCGAAGCCATCCTCAGACCTTGGCAGCGTGCACCTCGACCCCGACGAGCTGCATCGCTTCGCGCAGCTCCTCGGCGCCGAGAACGACAAGCGCCTGACGGCGCTCATCAACTCGAAGGACTACTCCGGCCTCCCCGACGAGGAGAAGGCCAAGCTCTGGTCGAGCGAAATGAACAAGGCCCGCGGGGCCGCCAAGGGGCAGTTCGCGTCCGTGCTTCTCGGCGTCGACCCGTCCAACGCCGGCGCGGCCCGCATTTCGACCACGCCCACGAAAGAGGGCAAGGCGCTCGGCCTGTTCCTTCAGGCGACCACGGACAAGTTCAAGCGCGCGGAGGTCATCGACAACTGGACGAGCCAGATCGACGACCCCGCCTTCCGCGAAGCCCTCGCGTCCGCGCTGCCCAAGGACGGCCCGACCCTCGACCAGTACCAGGAGGCATGGCCGCTCATCCAGCAGGTCGAGAAGATGCCCCGCTTCGCCAACGCCACCGGGCAGCAGATCGGCGACGAGAAGATCTGGTCCCGCTACGACGACGAGCGCGGCCAGTTCAACGACATCGGCAAGCGCACCGACCTCACCGCCGAGCAGAAGACGCTCATGCGCGCGGCCTTCCGCAAGGCTCACCCCGTCTTCGACAAGTACGAGAACCTGAGCCCGGCCAACCCCATCCGTACCAAGTTCATCAAGGACCACCCCGTCCTCTCCGTCTTCTACTAATCCCGAGGCCGAGACCTCGGGCGATGCCGTGTCGGCCATGCAGAAGCCTCGCGGCATCACCCGAGTTCCCGTCTGCACGAGGAACGAAAAAGGACCGACCACCATGGCCTTTCCGTCAATCTCCGACGTTACGGAGGCGGTCAAGGCGACGTTTGGCGCGTCCGAGCAGCCCACGGCGGAACCCGAGGTTCCAACGACGGCCAGCGAGGAACAGCCCGACGAAGTCACGACCACCCAAGACGAGGAGCCCGCAGCCCCCGTTGAGACAAGCCCCGACCCCACGGCGATCGCGCAGTTCATCGACAAGGACGCCAAGTCGTTCTTCGAGTCGCTGCCCGATGCGACCAAGGAGGCGCTGCGGCCCGTCGTCAACAGGAAGTACTACGACACGGAGAACGCCAAGACCCGCGAGCTCAACATCCTCCGCGCCCAGGTGGCGGACATCCCGACCCTGGTGCAGAAGGTCGTCGCCGACCAGTTCGACGTGATCCGCATGGAGGCCATGAGCGAGGACGAGCGCAAGGCGTTCGTCGAGAAGAAAGAGGTCGCCGCCCTTCGCGCGAAAGCGAAGGAAGCGGAGCCCAAGCTTCTCAGCCCGATAGAGCTGCGGGATGTGTTCGCGCAGACCCCGCTCGCACCCGCGTTCTGGGAGGCGGTCAAAGAGGCCGGTCTTCCCGAAGACCCCAACAACCCCGAGGTCAATGCGTTCTTCAACGACGTGCTGCGGGAGTTCCCGCGCACGACGAGCGCCGATCACGGCATCCAAGTGATCCGTGACTTCTCGCAGAAGTACCGCAAGGCCAAGCAGCCCAAGGAGTCGGACGTCGAGGCGCTCATCGCCAAGCAGGTGGCCGAGCGCGTCGAGGCCGAGGTCCAGAAGCGGCTCAAGGGAACCCTCAAGGCGGACACCGGCAGGCCGGGCGCGTCCGCCGGCACGACCCAACCAAAAACATACGCAGAAGCGCGAAAGGGTGCGGAGGAATTGCTCCGCGCCGAACAGCGCTAACAGAAAGAGCTAGGACATGGGCGCTACCACCACAACTGTCGACAAGATCCTCAAGGAGAAGTACGTCGGCCCCATCCAGGAGGCCATGACCCAGGGGCGCGTGCTTCTCGAGAAGATGGATCGCAACAGCGAGGACTACGACGGCAAGAAGATCGTCATCCCCGTCAACTCCGCGCGCAACGCCGGTCTCGGCGGCGCGGCTGAGGACGGCACCCTGCCCACGGCGGGCAGCCAGGCGTACGTCGACGCGACGTACACCCCGGAGGCGGTCTACGGTCGCGGTCAGATTTCGGGCCACGCGATGCGGCACTCCAAGACGGACGCCGGCTCGTTCGCCCGCGCACTCGACCGTGAGCTTCGGAACCTCGAGCGCGACTTCAAGAACGACTGCAACCGCATCCTGAACGGCAACGGCGATGAGATCCTCACGCGCGTCAACGGCACCACGGGCTCGCAGACCGCGATCACCGTGGACAGCACGCGCTTCCTGAACGCCGGCGACACGATCCTCATCGACACCGACTCCGCGACCATTTCGTCCGTCGACTCCGACACCACGATCACGATTTCGAGCGCGGTCACGGTCGCGGACAACGACGCGGTCAAGCGCCGCATCGGTTCTACCACGGTGGTCGAGCCGGACGGCATCCAGAACGTCATCGACGACGACAACACCTTCGGCACGATCGACCGCACCTCTGCCCTCTACTGGCAGGCCAAGGTGCTCGACAACGGCGGCACGCTCCGCGACCTCGGGCTGGACGACATGGACCAGCTCACGCGAGAGGTCGAGAAGCGCACCAACGAGATGCCGGACAACTTCTACTGCAAGCAGGAGCTCCGTGACGTGTACGGCGCCCTGCTCCAGGCGGACAAGCGCTACAACTCGACGACCCTCTCCGGTGGCAAGAAGAACCTCACGCACAACGACGTGCCGTTCCTCACCGACTTCCACGCGGCGGACAACACGATCTTCGCGCCCAAGTGGTCGTCCTTCGGCCTCGTCGAGGCCGGCCCGGTCGACTTCATGGACAAGGACGGCTCCACGCTGTCTCGCGTCGTCAACAAGGACGCCTACGAGTACACGCTCGTGTGGGAGTTCCAGACCGTTGGCTACAACCCGCGCGAGAACGCCTCGCTGACCGACCTTAGCGAGACGGTTCCGGCCTGATCCCGCGCGCTCTGATCCCGTAGCGCTAATCCACGGGATACATCAACTCCGACGCCGGCCACCGTGCCGGTTCAAGGACAAAGGAAAGAACATGCCCGTTACCTACAAGTCACTCGACTCCGAGCTGAAGTCCACGGTCCGCTCGACCCTGACCCCGCGCGGCAAGACGATCTACGTCCACGCCAACGACGGGTCCGACGGCGACAGCGGGCGCTCCTGGACGCGCGCCTACCAGACGATGGCCAAGGCGTTCAGCGTGCTCAGCTCTGGCGACACCATCTACTTCGCGGGCAAGATCCGCGAGCAGCTCATCACGCCGGTGCAGGTCTTCGACGTTTCCGTCATCGGTGCGGGCAACCGCCCGCGTCACGCTGACGACGCCCCGACGCCGACGGGTGGCAAGACCGCGGCAACGTGGACGACTCCTGCCTCCGGCGCGACCACGGCTGCGCTGTGCAAGGTTCTTCAGCAGGGCTGGCGTTTCGAGAACATCCTCTTCGCCGGTCCCTCCGACCACGCGTCCCTCTGGTTCTTCCGCGACAACGGCGCCGACGACGCCGAGCGCGACGCCTCGCACGGTGTCGTGCGCGAGTGTCGCTTCGCCTCCGGGCAGGACGGCATCCACGTCACCGAGGTCGCCAACCTGCTCATCGAGGACAACCAGTTCAACGACCTGACCGGCCACGCCCTGAAGGGCGTCGCGGGCTCAGGCATCGCGAACCCGCTCCGGGGCACCTTCCGCCGCAACGTCGTCGAGGGCTGCGCCAACGGGTTCTACAACTCGTGCAACAAGTGGCGCATCTACGACAACGTCTTCGACGACGGCGGCACGCCGACGACGACTGTTGTCCTGAACACGGACGGAGATGGCGCGAACGGTGCCAACAACTTCGTCTTCCGCAACTACTTCCAGACGACCACGGCGAACTTCAACTCGCCCGACATCGTCGGCTGCACCACGGACCTGTGGGTCCAGAACTTCAGCTTCGACGCGACGTCGGCTGGTGTCGGCGGCAACTTCGAGGCTGGCAAGCCCGCATAGCCCCGCGGCAGACGGTTCGCAACCGTCGGGCCTTACAGCGATGGCCGGGGTCGCTCCCCGGCCCTTCTCACAAGGAGTCCCGCATTGGCAAAAGGTCCCATCGGCAACCTGTCCGCGAATGAGCTGCTGTCCTCGGACGGCGCGACGGTCACGTCACTCACCGCCGACGACCTCGTGCAGACGGCGCTCGCGGCCAACACCGCGCGTCGTGGCGGCCTTCTCTACAACGACACCGACAAGTCGTGCTACGTCAAGTTCGGACCGGGCGCCTCGACCACCTCATTCACGGCCCGTATCGCC
>JANLGX010000117.1 GCA_024654005.1 Gemmatimonadaceae bacterium
CGAGGGCGCTGGTGCAGCTGGGCCGCGACCTGGTTCCGTTCAGACGCCGCGCGCGCGAGGAGGGGCAGGAGGATCAGGAGACCAAGCCGCGCCTGCGGCTGGACGACGCGGCGGCGAGGAAGAAGACGGTCCAACGCGCCTAGGGCTGGCTTCCGGCGAAGGCTTTGTGGCTCCGGAGATGCTGCCGGGGAATCCAGGCCGTGAGCAGTGAGCCTTTAGCTATCAGCGATCAGGCAACGGCAATTGGGACGTTTCTGAAATTTGGCGCCAAAAGCATCGACACGTCCAATATCGCAGTTGCCTGACAGCTGGCCGCTAACGGCTCAAAGCTCACGGCCTGGATTCCCCCGCAACATTCCTGGAATCACCGCGTGCCAAATAATCCCAAAAGCTAGCAGCGAATATCGCCAGCACGATCAAGGCAGAAACAACGCACCACTGGCATATCGCGCGAATCACGAACAGCTCCAGGTACGTCAGCCAGCCGGAGAACAGCACTCCGAACCCCGACAGCAGCACGAGCGCCAGCGACAGCCGTCGGTCATCGGCGAAGCGTGGCTGGAGGCCCGCGATCGCGACCGCCAAAATCACGACGTAAAAGCCGACGCCCCAGGCGGCCACGGGAGCTCCGAGGAATACCGCCCACGAGCTGGAATTCACAGTCTCGCACGAGCCCACGCGGCAGGACAGCTCGCCGATCGCGCCCAGCTTGTACAGCGTGAGGTACAGCGCGACGAAGATCCCGGCGAGCGCCAGCGCCGCCACGACCTCGCGACGACTCACCTCCCGGTGTCGCTTCCCGGCGCACCCGCGGCCGCGGCGCGCGCCGTGTCCACCGCGGCCTTCATCTCATCGTACGTCATCGCGCCGGTGTACATCTTCCCGCCGATGAAGAACGTCGGCGTCGAGTTCACTCCCCTGCTGCCGGCTTCGGCGGCGTTCGCGTCGATCCGCGCCTGGTGCCGGCGAGAGTCGTAGCATTCTTCCCACGCTCTCAAGTCCAGGCCGGCTGCCTGCGCGGCGGCGCGCAGCGAACCCTTCGGGTTCTTCGTGGCGTACGTGCTCCACTCGTGCTGCCGAGCGTATATCTGGTCGTGCATCGCCCAGAACTTGCCCTGGTCGTCGGCGCACGCGGCGGCGTTCGACGCCGGTTGGCTGTTGCTGTGCTGTGGCAGCGGGAAATCGAAGTAGGTAAGATTCGCCAGCCCGGTCTCGATGATTCTCGTACGGACGTCGGGCTCCGTTATCGTCGCGAACCGCGCGCACGAGGGACATTCGAAGTCCGCGAACTCGACGATTTGCACGGCGGCGCTGGAATCTCCGAGCATATATCCGCGGGCGGTGCCGGAGCCGGGCGTAAGCGGCACCGGCGCGTCGGCCACGGTAGTGGACGGGCCGGACTTCAGGGCCGTATAGGCGAGTCCACCGACTCCCGCCGCCGTGATGGCGCCGAGGATCAGGTAGAAGCCGAGTGGCCGACTTGATGCGTTGCGGGCGGTGCGAACGGAGCTCTTCCGCCCGGAAGGTGCCTTCTTTTGGGCCATTTGGCTGTCTCGAGACGACGGGATGAACGGGAAAGGTAAGTCCATGAACGCCATTTACGGCTATGCAAGCTGACAGCATCCGCGTCCCGGTCGGGCCGGGAGCGATCCACGTGGAGCGGTACGGCCACGGCGGAACCGGGATAATTCTGCTGCACGGGTTCGGCACGTCGGGCTTCCTCTGGCGCAACGTCGCGCCCGTGTTGGCCGAAGCGGGCCATACGGCCTATGCGGTGGACCTGTTCGGCTACGGCGAATCGGATCGCCCGTTCGACGCGGACTTCGGCATCGCGGCACAGGCCGAATATCTCGATGCCGCCATGACGGCGCTGCGCGTCGCGAAGGGCGTGATCGTGGGCGTCGACCTCGGCGGCGTCATCGCGCTGCGGCTGGCGGCTACCCGGCCCGAGCGGGTCCAGCGGCTGGTGCTGATCAATACGCCCGCGTTCGACGAGCTGCCGCCGAAGGACATCACGTCGATGCAGCGCAGCACCGCGAAATTCGCCGTGCGGGTCACTCGCGGAGTCCTCGGCGCGGCGCCGCTGCTGCGGAGCGTGCTCGAAGGCGGGGTGGCCGATCCGGCCAAGATGCCGATGAAGCTAGTCGCGCGATACCTCGCATCGTTCGCCGGCCAGAACGGGGTGCAGCATCTGCTCGCGCTCGCGAGCTCGGTGCGGCGTGAGGATTTCGAGGACCTCGATCTGAGCAGCATTCACGCGCCGACTCTCGTCGTCTGGGGAGATCAGGACAAGTGGCTCGATCCGAAGCTGCCGGACCGGCTGGTGAACGCGATCCCCGACAGCAGGCTGAGCCGCGTGCATGGAGTCGCCCGGCTGGTCCCCGAGGAGAGCCCGGAGCGGCTGTGCGAGCTGCTGCTGGGCTTCATTCGCTCGGGGGATCAGACGTGATCCCCGCATCGGGGCAGTCATCGCGCGGCGGACGCACCGTAATCCAAACCCTCAGCGGTCTCGCGGTGTCGAACGTAGTGAAACCAAGGAGCATTCGACGGGGTAATTAGAAGCAGCCGGTGTTATCTTTACAGCCGGTTCCCACACTCATGACAATCAGGAATGGCGAGAAAGACCTCTAACAGACCCAAAACGTTCTCGGCTGGGCCCAGCGTATTCGAGCGGGCGCGCGATGAGATGTTTCAGCAGATAATGCAGTGCGGCGTCGTGCAGGCCGAAGCGCGACACCAGGAAGAGTGGTTCGACGATACGATGGCGTACTTCGAGGACCGGTATCACGAGCTCGACGCGGTCGAGCTGACGGAGCTGCGGATCCTTGGCGAGCGGTTCGCCCGTCCCGCCAAGGGTAACGTGGCACAGGAGTCGGCGAGCGCGGCCTGAAAGCGCGCACTCCGCCGGTTTGAACGCCCCGCCTTACAGCGGGGCGTTCTTGTTATCGGGGGCGGCGCGTCATCGTCGCCGCGCGAGGGCGCGGCGCAGGATCACGCCGGCCCGGAATCCGCCACCGACTCCAAGTTCGAACGCGGGCGCGATCCCGCGGCGGGCCGGCCCCTCCACGCCCGCCAGGAGCAGCAGATAGTTGCGGGAGCCGTCCCCGAACCGCGCCGAAACGCCGCCCGCACCGTACGGGGCCCAGCGCCGCTCCCTGAACGGATCGAGCGTGAACCGCGCGATCAGATCGCCGCGTCCGCTCACCCCGCCGGCGCCGGGTCCGATGCCCCCTACCACGCCGAACCGGACATAGGTGCCGAGGGGCGCCGTCACCCCGAGCCCCGCATGAACCGCCCAGTCGGCACCCGTCATCACGTCGAGCCGCGCCTCGGGCTGGAGGCGCGGAGCGTCCTGCGCGCCCGCCTGAGCCCCGGCGAGCAGCGTCGCCACGAGCGCACCGAGAGCCGCTCTGGAAAAGATCAACGTCCTGGCTCCGGGGTGGAGGACGGAGCTACCGCGGAGGAACGGTAGTGTCGGCGGCCTGGCGCTCGGCGCTCGCGGCCTTGGCCCGATGCCACAGGGCCAGCGTGTAATCCACGATCGACGCCGCGGAGAACGCTCCGATTGCCAGCACGAGCAGGTCGACCGGCGCGCGCCAGAGCAGCACCACCGCCAGCAGCGTCAGCTGCAGCACGGTGACCGTCTTGCCCAGCATCCGCGCCTGGAACACGGCGGGCCGCAGCCATGGGACGACCCTTGCAACGAGGAAGCCGATCGCGGTCGCGAAATCGCGCGACAGCACTATGAAATACTCGGGAGTGGTGATCTTGCCGTCGACCAGGTACACCGACAGCGCCGTGAGCACGAACGCGCGGTCCGCGATGGGATCGATGAGCGCTCCCATCGAGGTCGACGTGTGCTGCCGCCGCGCGAGCCACCCGTCGAGAAAATCCGTGAAGCCGGCCGCGGCAATCAGCGCGATCCTGGTCGCGTCGTCGTCGAGCGCGATGAACGCCGCCGCGAGCACGAGCCGCGAGAGGGAAACGATGTTCGGCAGATTCATCGGCACGGCACCAGGCATCCATCGAAGCTACGCAGTCCGTGAATTGCTTGCCAGCCGTGTCGACGTCATCTAGCCTTCTCACGTGATTCCCCGCACTTCGCTGATGGTCCCGCTCTACGTCATCCTCTCGGTGATGATGTTCGCGTGGAACGTCGTCGTCGCCGGCCGCATAGCCCAGCTCCGGCGGGCCCCCCGCAACTTCGCCACGCTCTCGGCGCTGTGCGGGCTGCTGCTCGCGCCCGCTCTGCTGATCGCGTTCGCCGCTTCGTCGATTCTGTACGGAAGGGCGATGCAGCCGCTGTTGTGGGTGTGGCCGCTGGTCGCGGTGATGTTCCTGCTGCAGGTGATATACGCCCTGAGCAAGCGCCTGGTGACCCCGATGTTCGGCGTCCCGATCCTGTTGTACAACACCGTCATCGCCGCGGTGGCGGTGAGCAAGTTCGTGGTCTCCCGCGGCGCCGAGCCCCCCGAGTTCGTGCACGGGCTCGCGGCGGCGCAGACCAGCGCGGCCGGAATCGTCTTCGGTACCGCGGCGCTCTGGCGCACCGCGTACGTGCAGGTTCCGCTGCTGGCTCCCGCGCTCCCGGCGCACTGGCGCACCACCGGATTCGCGCGGGCGGTGCTCGCGCTGATCGCGATGGCCATGACCGCGGTGGTGCTGGTGGAAGTCCCCGACGGCCTGGCCGCGGTGCGCAGCTATCCGCGCTACGAGAGTCAGCGGCTGCAGGAGCGGCCCGCGGGCGATTTCGCGCTCGGGCTCAAGATCTTCCCGGACCTGGGTGGGCCGGTCTCCCGCCTGGCGCTCCGCAACGACACCGCGCTCGCGCACCAGCTCGACGTCGACGTCGTCAGCATCGTCCTCACTCCCGAGGCGATCGAAGGGCCGACGCTCGACTCGCTTTCGCGTGCGCTCGCGGGACTGCGCGCGGACAGCGTGCTTCTCGTCGTCTCTCTGGGATATTTGCCCAAGGCCAATGGCCGGCTCGGAGAGTCCGTCGCCGCGTTCAACCAGACGCGCCTGCGCTACCTGGATCAGATCATCCGGCGGCTGCGCCCCGACATTCTGCTGCCGGCCGTCGAGCCGTACGGCGAGGGAGCCCGCGCCCTCGGCACGCAGCCCGTGCAATTCTGGGTCGATTACCTGACGCGCGCGGCGCAGCTCGGACAGCGCCTGCGTCCGGCGATGAGGGTCGGGGTCGCCGCGTCGAGCTACGGCGTCCGCGACAGCGTGCTGTACTCCTGGGCCGCGCGCCCCGGATCGCCGATGGACGTCGTCGGCTTCACGCTGCTCCCCGGCTTCGACGGGGCGACGACGCTCGACACGCGCACGCGGATCGCGCAACGCTGGCTGTTGCAGAATCCGGAGCGGCAGAAGCCGCACTGGGTATTCAACGCGGGCGGGTTTCCCGCAGTGCACGGCGAGAAAAGTCAGGAGCTGGCGATCTGGGGCGCGCTCGCCTGGGCGACGACGCAGACCGCGATCAAAGGCCTGATCGTCGGCGAGGCCGGGGACTACAACTCGGAGCGCGGGCTGCGCGCTCCCAACGGGC
>JANLGX010000118.1 GCA_024654005.1 Gemmatimonadaceae bacterium
CTCGTTCATGAAAGCTTCTTCCGCGATCTTTTTCGCTGCCTTGGCCTCGGGGATAACTTCGATTTGCCGATGCTTGACCTCGGTTTTCCCGGTCGCAGAAATATTGGCCTCTGTTCTGGCGCCGGCAAAGTCCTCACTGCGAACCCTGGCAACGGGTTTTACTGCGCGTGCCCTCAGACGGGCATCGTTTGCTAACTGGGCTGGGGTGCGGGGCGGCTTTAACGCCGCGGCGACTTCGTTTGGTTTTAAGCGTGGCATGTGATCTCCTATGGAAATGAAAACGGCCCACCAAAAGGCAGGCCGTTTATTTGGGTTGAACTACGGTTACGACGTTTGCGGCTGGCTTGGCAATTCAGACACGTCGATGAAGTCCGACACCGTAACGCCGGTCGAAGTCCAGTTGTCGGTGCCGAATGTCCAGGCCGATGCGTCCGGAGCCGTGCGAACCAGCGTGTAGGCGATCGGACAGAAATCGTCCGGTAACGACGGGAACGCAGGCGCCAATTTGAAAGCGCCGACTGTCGTTGTGATCCCGACCTCGCAAGGCGTAATAGGCCCTTGCGAGGCGACCAGTGTGCCGGCCGCGTTGACGCCAAACACGAACGCACAAGCCTCGTTCACGCCCATCGCCACGAAAGCCTCACCTGTCGTTGCGTCCAAGACAGGGGTTTCTGACGCATTGCTGTTGACGGCCAATGCGACGGTAAACTTTCCGCCGATGACGCACTGGCTGGCGACAGCATTGTTCCAGGTGTTGGTCGATCCCTCTGTGCACTGCATGTCGATCAAGTTCCTGGTGCCACCGCGATTTACTAAGTTAGATTGCATGATATTTCCCTCTTGAAAAAAAGAAAGCCCGGCGAACCGGGCTATTGGGTTTGATTGCGATTAGGTCAGGGTCGAGCAGCCGAACTCCGTAACGCACATCCATCCATGATTCGTTACCAGCCCAACGTCATAGAACGTGCCGGAACAGTAACCGCGCTCGCCGGTAGGATCGGACTTGTCCACCCGGTTGACCGGAATGTTCTTGTAGTCGATCGCGTCCATTCCCCTGAAGGCGACGTGGCCCCATGCGTACTTGGCAACCGTAAACATCTGGTAGATGTCAACCAAAGTGCTGGTTGTCTTGAGCCCCGTGCCTGCGGCCGTGGCGCCGGAGTCGACGATCTTCGGAATATCGGGTGACAGGACGAACCTGTGATTACCGACGCCGCCGATCTCACGCTTGTGGGCTTTCACTTCGCTGCCGTAATCGCTCACCGCCTTGTAGCCGGAGATTTTCTCGATATCGGCGCGCGCGTCCGTGTGCGTGTAGTTGATGAAACACATGGACAGCGATTGCGAACCGTAGACCACCGTCGCCTTCATGACTTCCGTGATGTAGTCGGCGTGGTTGCCTTCGAGGTTGCGCGTGATGCGGTCCAGGATGTTAAGCGACAGCGCTTCGTCGACCGTCAACCTGGTCGTGCCGCCCGCATAGAAACGGTTGGTGCAGCCCTGCAGGGCGCCGATGTAGATCAATTCGCGCACCAGGCCAAGCCGCTCGCCAAGCTGCTCTTCCATCCACGCCGGAATATCATCCTCGCCCAGTGACTTCTGGCGCTCGGTATAACCGTAGAGCGCGCCGTACTTCGCCACCACAGCAGAAGTGTCCAGAACGGTGATGCTGTCCACGTCGGGCGTTACCCCTTCCTGGATCAGATGCGCCGCCGCCGTGGTTGAAAATACGTTTGGCGCCGATGCGGTTGCCCCAAACGGCACGACCTGCCGGAATACAATGGTGTCGCCGGCATTCACCTTGGCTTTGTAAATTTCCCCGGATCCTTCGACAACGGATTTGTGGATCGCGTGTTTCAGTATTTGCCCTAACTGCTTGCCAATCCTCTGGCCAGGGACATCATAGGTAGCTTCACTCATGATCTTTCCTTTTACGTGTCAACCGAGACGAATCCTTGAT
>JANLGX010000124.1 GCA_024654005.1 Gemmatimonadaceae bacterium
CCCCACATCGAACAGGGCGCTAACCTTCTGCCACTCCACCCCCACCGATTTCGACTGTTCCGCGAACGCCTTGGCGGACGCCCCAGCCCCCTTGGACGCTTCCTTCATCGACGCCAGATGCTCGTTGTAGGTGGCGAGGTTCTTACCCGTCAGGCCGACCACGCCCAGCAGCCCCCGAATCTCCGGTGTCAACGCGGCCGACGCTGTGACGTTCCCGTGCGTCGCCGCGTCCAACATTTCGAGGACGCCGACAAACCCCTTGGCCTTGATCGCCGCCTCACCGCTAGCAAAACCATTCTCCTTCAGCAGTCCGGACAGTTCCTCGGACGGCTTCGCCAACTGCAACATGACGCTCTTGACGCGGGTCGCAGCCTCAGCGGCGGGCACACCCTGCAACGTGATCGTGGACAGGGCCGCCCCAACCTCTTCCAGCTTCACCCCGAGCGGGGCGGCGGCCGGAACCAGGTCGCCCATGTTCTGCGCGAGTTCGCCGAACGTGAGCACGCCCTTGTTCACGACCTGGAAGAGGATGTCGGAAACCTTCCCGGCTTCGCTCGCCCCCAAATGGTAGGCGTTCAAACCAGCCGTGACAGCTTTCGACGCGGTAGCCGTATCAGTCATACCCGCGGTCGCCGCTTTCGCGGACACGCGGAGGATCGTGATTGCGTCCGAGGCTTTGAACCCGGACGACACGATGTCGTACAGGCCCTCTGCGAGCACCTTCGGCTTTTGGCCGACCTCGCCGGCCATCGCCGTCACAGACTTGCCCAGGGCTTTGAACTGTTTCTCGTTCAGGTAGGCGATCGAGTTGACGTTCCGCATGCCACGCTCGAACTGCACGGAGGATTTCACGGCGGCGCCCAGGCCGACAGCGACGGCTCCGCCCGCGACAGCACCAGCCTTCGCGATCAGACCGAACGCGGATTTGGCGACGCCGCCGACCGAATGCATGCGACGCTCCATGCCGCCCATGCCACGGTTGAAGTTCGACATGTCCGCGCCGACCTTCACGAAAATGGATCCGGCTTCAGTTGCCAAACCGCCTCCTATCTTCTGCGCGGTGCTGCCCGCGCATGAACTGCCGCATGCTTCTCACGCTCCGCCTGCAACCCGAAATAGGCGATCAGATCGGCCCAGTCCGAGTTCGGCATAGCCCGAACATCCGCGGGTGTCATGTGCAGCCGCTCCGCTAACGCGTAGTCGTTCGTGTCCGCGGAGCCGCGGGCGAACTCGATCTTACGAGCCCGGACGAAACCCAGGCACCAAACCCGACACTTCCAAGATCCGGTTGAGCACCTTCTCCGTAGCCCCGAACGACTTGTTGTTGATCAACGCGGTCGCCTGCTCGTCCGACAGGACAGGCTCGACGCACGCCGTCTTGAGGGCGTACACCTCGGCCTGGTCCGGCGTCATGTCATCCCTGCCGATCAGACGGGCCTCGCCCCGAGTCAACGAACGAATGCGGATGGAGCATCCCCACTCGGGAACCTCCAGGATTTCCACGTTGCTGTCGTCCGCCCCGACCAAAACATCAGCCGAGGCGGCGACAGCCAGCTTCTTCTCCCCAGTCATGTCTAGTACGTCGCGAACGTGACAGTCCCGGAGTTCTGGCAATCAGCGGAGAACGTCACCGCGTCATCCATCCCGGACGGAAGACTCACCGAGATAACGAACGTCTCGCCGGAGATTTTCTGCTTCCCCGCCGCCGTACCCTGCGGCGCATACACCCAGCTAGCCGTCTGCGTCGCGGTGCCGTGCGCGAGATTGAACAGCAGCGAACCAGCCGTAGTCGACGATGCCGGGTCGTGGATCCCTTCGAGCTTCAACTTCGAGTCCGCAATCCCGGCAAGGTAGTTGCGGTAGTTGAAACCCATCGTGGTCACATCCGGAATTCCCTTGTCCGTTGAGAACTCGATGTTCGTTAGTTGCGGTGTGATGTCGGTGACAGTCCCAGCCAAGTTGTCAATCGAGAAGAAACTGTCCCTACCGATGCCAGCGGCCATTGGTGATTCCTTTCCTAGTTAGGTGTGCGAGTCGCGGTTAGGCGACGATCACGCGGTACAAAGCCCCGCGATGCTGGAACTTCGTGCCCGCTGGGCCGAGCTCCGTGTAATCCACGTTCTGCGTCCTGCGCAGAAAATGGTGGGTGTATCCGGTCACGGTGAGGGTCGTGTCCTGTAACGCCGCGTCGATCTGATCGGCGATCGTGCCTGCGGACAAAGCCGAATTAGACTGTGTGACGGCCTTCACTTGGTAGATGGCGTTCTCGAACTTCACGCCGCCCATCGTGTAGATCGGCACCGACGGCGACTGTTCGTTAAACACCACGTAGGGCGGGTTCTGGTTTTCGGGGGCGACGTTGAAAAACACGCCTGCAGTCCCCGCAGCGAGCAGCCCTGTTAGGCCGGAGGCTCCGGCGAGTTTGGAGAAGATGCCCGCCTGCACCGGGTTCATCGACGTAGCCATTAGACGATCCTCTTGAGCGCGGCGATCAGCGCGGGCTTCACAAGCTCAGCGGCAGGAATCATGTACGGGTGCGCCGCCATCTTGCGAGTGCCGAACTCCTGGTAGAGCGAGTAGTTCGCTGGGGAGTCAACCCGGTAGTCGGCCCCGTCGCCGCTCGCGTTAATGCTGTTGCGGAGGTTCCCCGTGTCCACTGGGGCTCGGGCTTTCGCTTGCGCCTCAATGTCGAACGCGGCTTTCCGTACCGCCACGCCGATCTTCGCGTCAACCATCGCCCGTGTTCCTTTTACGTGGTTGACGACGATCACGCTAACCTGGCCGGCCACCTAGTCCACCTTCACGAGCGTCACCCGATGATCCAGATCCCACGGGACACGCGACTCGACTTCCAACACTTCGTACGTCACCGAGTTGAACACAACCTGGTCGCGCTCGTCCACGGTCGTCGTGTTCGGCACGGTGAGCTGGAAGAACTGGACTTCGGCGGTGCGACCCGCAAGCCACTGTTCTTTCGCGGCCACCTGAATGGGTGCGAGCCGTGCGGCAACCGTGGCCGACGCGGCGTACGCGTCCGTGTAACCCCCGGATCCGTCCGCCGTAGACGAGTACGTTTGGATGACCGCCGTCCCGGCCAGATACGTGCTCACGGTGGAGCGCATCTGGACGAGTTCCGCCGCCGACAAGGGGAGAGCGCTCAAAGTTAGTCCTTGGCGCTGATTGGAACGACCGTCTCCGGCGTCCCGTCACCGAACTTGACCAGCTTCTTCTCCACGATCCCGCCTTGCGCGGCTTCGTTCTTGTCTAGGGCGTTGGAGTTCTTCACGTAGGAGTTGGCGTCCGGGGCTTCGTCCGCCGGGTCGGCGGCGACTTCGGCGAGCTTGGCTGCCGCCTTGTTGATTCGCTCACCAGTCGCGGCTTTCACCGGCCCGTCCACCGTCCACTCCCCGCACGAGCACACGTCCACCTCTGGGCGTCCGTTCACCGCGCCGCACGGACATTTCCACGCTTGCGCCGACACGATCTCAGGCTGCTTGCTCTTGCTCATGTAGCACCTCGCTCCGTATTCGGTTTCCGGTTTCCCGCTGATGATCCGCCCGCAAGCGACTGTCGGTGCCCGGCCAATCCACATACTGGTACAAGACCTGTTCGGTCAGGACGGGC
>JANLGX010000126.1 GCA_024654005.1 Gemmatimonadaceae bacterium
CAATCGGGACTGTTCCGCCCCGCCCATTTCAACGGCGGCTCTGCGCGCTGCGTCGTAAGCATCGTTCTTGGACCGCGAGAAGCGATCCATTTCGCTGCCATAGGCTTTCGAGCCGATGCCGATTCCCTGGTTTGCAAGAGCCGTCGCCAGCGCATCCTGTTCCTGCTGAAACTGCGGATCGAGCCGGGACGCAAACCGCCCGTAAACCGCATCCTCGGCTGCCTTCCGGGAAGCCTCGTCCGCAACCGGAGCTCCGGGCAAGCCCTCATAGTCGAACGGCGTCGAGACGTTGGCCTGGATGCGGCCAAGCTGATCCTCCGAGAGATCGCCCAGGCCCAGCGCAACGGCCTGCTCCTTGTCGAGAATCTGCTGCTGCCCCGGAGACAACGTCGTCGTCCGGCGCATCATCTCGATGCCGTCGCGGGTCTGCCCCGTGGGCTCATAGGCCGACGTGCCGAACGGCGTTACTTCCTCGATCTGATTGAGCCGCGCCTGCGCGATCGCCGTCTCTTTGTTGGCGGCGCCCTGCGCGGCGGTGATCGCAGCAGGATCAGCTGCCGGTGGCGGCGATGGATTCTTTTTCGACATGGGGCACCCTCAGCCACTTGCAGTGCTCGGGAAGCAGCCCGTAGGAGATGGCTGTTTTGCGTCCATCTACCCCGCGGGGGTGGGTTCCTTCCCGTCTGAACCCCATGCCTTCACACAGCTTCCGAGCCCTCTTGTTGCCCTTCGCCGTGATGCAGGTCAGTCGTCTCAGTTTCAGTTGTTCGAATGCGTACCAGAAAACCGCTCGGATATTTCCTCGTGTCGCCCATCGTGGATCGTCGGACACGAACGTCAGCTGCGCGTCGAACGCACGGAAGTTGTTGAACACCGCGACCGCAGCCAGCTTCCTGTCTGCGAACCCGAACGTCTCGCACGGCCCGAAGTCCTCCGGCCGCATGCCGGGGATCCTTTGCGCCGCCCAGGCCAGCAATCCCGCTTTCGGCTCGAAGACGAGGTTCATACCATCCCCCCCTCTTCGAAGATGAAATCCGTCGCCATCAGGGCCACCTGGTAGGCGTTGGTGGTGACACGGACGCGGAGCGCGGCGCAATGCCCAACTCCCGCCACACCCTGCCAGTCGGCCCAGATATTGCCTTCCTCGGACGCCCACTTGCCGGTGTCCCAAAGGGACGTGTCCCAAATGCCGTCGCCCGCAGACGAGAACGACGGCGTCGAAGTCGGCGGGATGTCGGCATAGTCCACGTTCAGATCAAGCGCCGGCATGGGCCTAGCCGTCGCGGCGAACACCGGGCGGGCCATCGTGAACCGCTTCTTCCGTCCGCGAGAACCGAAATAGGAGAACGCCTGCTTCACGTCGGCAACGATGTTGTTGCTGTCGTCCGATACGCCGCTGTCGAACTTGTAAACCGTCCCGTCGATGCCGCCGATGTAGGCTTCGTCGTTCAGCGACCCGAAGCAGTTGGCGTTGATCCCGGTGAACCGAGCCGGTGCCCCGGTGATCGCGTTGAAGACGTGCTGCTGAATCTCGGTGTTCACCGTCACCGGCACGTTGAAGATCACCATCGGTCCACGAGGATAGATGAACGGCTGCCAGCCGAAATTGGAGCCGTAGTCGCGGACGTTCGCGTTGACCGTCTTGTTGATCTGATCGGAGAGCGACTTCGCCTGCACCTGGGAGCGGTCCAGCGAGATCACCTGCGACAGCGCCACATATCCGTCTTCTGTGATGACGATCAGGTCGGACCCGGCTTTGGTCAGGCAGCGCCGGCCGATGGGCTTCCCCAAACGGAACACGCCCAGCAGCGACCACGTCGCCGCAGCGCTCGGATCGGTGCCCTGGTAAATGATGTATTCGCCCTCGGAGGTGGCGAACACGGCCAGGTCGTCCATGCCGTCGCCGCCATCCCGGGTCCACGTCCCCATGGCCTGGATGAAGCCGCCGCGCGAGGCAATGCCGTACAACGGGAATTCGGTGAACGCCCCGGTGATCGCGTTGACAGCCCCATACCATGCTGAAAGCGAATTCTTCTCGCCGACCCACAAGCGCCGTTGATGCAGGTTGCACCAGATCAAGTTCGCCGTGGTCGGCCCAGTCAGCGTGGTGTTCGCCCACGAGGTCCCGTCGTAGGTCTGCGGCGTATCGGCGCCGTTGCAGGCGAACAGGAACTGCCCGCCGGAGGTCCCGATCTTGACGTGCTGAAAACGATTGTTGGTGAGGCCCGAGACAGCCGCAGCCCCAACAGCCCCCGCGCTCGTCACGTCGTAGATCGCCGAATTCCCCACGGCAAACAGCTTGTTCGCGGTGAGCCCGTTGTAGTCCAGTAGGGACTCGACCGCGCCCGAGCCGATCCCCGTTGCGTGCTCGGCGTGGCCCCTGCGGAGCTTCAGGCGATCGGTCAGCGGAAACCAGTTGTCGAGGATGATCGCGTAGTCGTCTTTCATGTCCGAAAGGTTGTCGCGCGTGTTCCAGCCCTTCACCGGAGCCGGCAGGGAAACGCTCCTGATGCGCGGCGGCTGCTCTGGAACCGACCGCAACGACATCGCTTGCGGAATGCCGGAACGGGCATACTGGATCAGGCTCATGACCAGTTCCCCTCCGGCACGTTGGCGACCAAAGCGAATGGCCTCGGCGCCATCGAAAGCCGCGGCAGCCCCTTGTCCTGCGCGAGCGCGATGTTGACCTGGTCGGTGTAATGGAG
>JANLGX010000130.1 GCA_024654005.1 Gemmatimonadaceae bacterium
CCACCATCTAATCACGCCGAGAGTACGCTGCGCCCACGCACTCGGCCGCGACGCGATGTTCCCCGGGGCCCAGCCGACGCCGATCGTCATCCCTTCGTACGCCTGCAGCTCGCTCCGCGCCGTGAAGGTGACGATGTTCCCGGACCTTTCGATGTCAGCTTCAGCAGCCCGGGAGTGCTCGGGCCCGGTGTATACCGCCACGCGTGTCGGCCTGACGTTGCCCGGAAGAACGACGCGCGCGCGCACCCGCGTCGTCGGCCACTCCGAGCTGTTCCCCGTGACGTTCCAGTACAGCTCGTCCAGCTCGCCGACGCTGCTGTCGTCGTAGAAGAACCGGATCGCGTTGGATACGCGGTAGCGAATCACCACCTGGCGCGTGGCGTCGCGGTTGTCGGGGACGTAGATGCGGAGGATCAGGGATCCTCCCTCGCGCTCGCGCTCGACTCGGAGGGGCTGGCCGGCGGCGTCGGTGATCTCGCCGACTTCGACGTCCAGCTTGACGGAGCGCCCCTGCGCGGTGTTGTGCCGCAGCAGCAGCTCGCGGCGCACGCCGTTCCACTGCCCCTTGAACTCGACGGCGATTTTCTCCGTGACGTCGAGCATTCCGTCTGCCCCCACCTCGAGCACGGCATCGAACTCGACGATGCGCAGCGACCGCTCCTGCGCGCCGATGGCGGGCGCGAGCAGTACGGCCGCCGCCAGACCCACAGCCCAACCTGAGACGAAGCGCCTCACTCTATTCCCGCATCGATGCCGCGAGGACGCAGCACGCAGCACGCAGCACGCAGCGCCGTTAGAACTGGACCTGTGGCAGGGCCTTATCCTCTGCTTCTGCCTCAAAGAACTGGAGCGGCTGAAACCCCATCGGCCCCGCGAGCATGTTCGACGGGAACGTCATGATCGACGTGTTGAGGTCCCGCACGACCGCGTTGTAGTAGCGCCGCGAGCTCTGCACCGACTCCTCTATGTTGGTCAGCTGCGCCTGCAGATCGCGGAACCCGCCCGATGCCTGCAACTCGGGATACGCCTCCACCGCGACGCTGAGCCCGCGCAGCGCGGACGTCAGCTGCGCCTCGGCGACGGCGCGCTCCGCGGGTCCGGCGCCCTGCGCGGCCACCGCGCGCGTCCGCGCCTCGGTCACCGCCTCGAGAGTCCCCCGTTCGTGCGTCGCGTAGCCCTTCACCGTGCTCACGAGATTGGGAATCAGGTCGGCCCGCCGCTTGAGCTGCACGTCTATGTCCGACCACGCGTTCTGCGCGCGGACCCGCAGGCCGACGAGCTTGTTGTACAGCGCGATGACGCCGAACACGAGCAGTGCGGCGACGACGAGGATCACGATCAGCGTTGTCACGGGCGGCTCCCGGGTGAGTGTCGCGGTGGCGCTACACCCGGAAGTTAAGTCTTATCACCCGGTCACGCCCGGTTCGCGGTGTTTTTTCGGGCGTCGGGGTCGTTCCGCCAGATGATGTAGGAGTACGCGAACACCACCACCGAGATGCAGACGGCGCTGGCGATCAGCACGGTTTCGAATTGCAACGGAGCGAAGATGCCCGTGAGCACCACGAGCGCGCCGGCGGCGACCAGCAACCGCCCGCCGAGGCGGTGTGTGCGCTCCCAAACCCTGTCGCTCGAGAGCGTCCATGGCGTCCGCAGTCCCACGAACCAGTTCGACCGCGTACGGGGCATGAGGTTCCCGAGAACGATCAGGAGCAGCCCGATGCCCATCGGAATCACCCGCGACATCGAGACATCTTTGCCAAGCGCGATCGCGAGCATGATCAGATGCACGCCGAGCAGGAACGCCATGGTCGTGACCATCACGGTCTCGAAGGTGCCCCTGAACTTGGCGTAGTTGGCTCCGCGGGGATCGATCCGCGGAAGGACGTGCAGCATCGCGAGCAGACCTATGAGGGTGAGTGGCATGACGAACGCGCCCCACTCCTTGTTCATCCAGCCATCGATCTCACCGGCCACGTTCCAGTGAGACGGAACGCGTGCAGGCAGATCGGAGTACACCGCGGCCGAAGCGATGAACGCCACGGCGATGATCACCAGCGGAATCCACTTACGCATGAGTCACTTCCCGGGCCGAAGCCACTTGACGAGGTGTTCTACGACTTCGTGAAAGACGGTGGTGTTGAGCTCGTACACGATGTGCTGTCCGTCGCGCTCCGCCAGGATGAGGTCGGCGTCGCGCAGCACGCTCAGGTGGCGCGACACGGTGGCCCAGCTGGTGGAGAACTCTTCGGCGATCTCGCCCGACGTGCGAGGTCCCTTGCGCAGCAGCTCGAGGATCTCGCGGCGGGTCGGATCGGCCAGCGCGCGGAAAACGTCGTTCATGATGTCCGGAGTTACGGGTGGCGTACTTACATAATTAGCCAACGGTCTAAATATGTCGCGTACGCCCCGGGCATGTCAAGCCTTTTCAGACCGCGGGGCGGGGGACGACCTGCATCTCGTCGAGGAAACGTTTGCCGCCGGTCGGCACTCCCCGGCGCACGTCCACTCGCGTGAGCACCAACCGGTCCTTGGTGCGGGTCATCCCCACGTACAGCAACCTGCGGGATTCCTCGATCTCCCGCTTGCTCGGACCCGGATTCCTTCCCAAGCCGCCGGGGAGCTGGGCGTCCTCCACTCCCACTATATAGATGCGCGAGAACTCGAGTCCCTTGGTCGAGTGCAGCGTCAACAGGTTGACCCGGCCCGTGCTCAGCTCGACGTCGCGGCTGGACAGGACGACCCGCTCGAGGAAGCTCGAGATCTGCTCGCGCAACGGTCTGTCGGCGAACTGCTCGATGAGTGGCCGCAGCCGGTTCATCGCCGCCGGATAGCGGTCCTCGGCGCTCTTGTCGGATTGGATCTTCGCCATCCGGCTCTCGCCGCCCAGCAGCTCGATCACGTCCTCCACGGGCGGAAGCCGGTCGTCTCCCGCGAGCTCGCGCTCGCCGCGATACAGCTCCAGACAGTCGCTGCGCTTGCTCAAGGAGTAGAATGGCGTAAGCCGCCGGAGGAGCTTCGCCTCGGTGCAGAGGGTCTCCTGATCGGCGAGCGCGAGCGCGATGCCGAGCTGGTCCAGGAGATTCACCAGCGCGGTCTTCCGTGCGCGCGCGACCTTGCCTTCGCCCAGCGCGAGGAACACGCGCGCCAGCGTGCGCGTGTCGTCGAGCGCTCTGTGCGACTGCCCGGTGTCGATGCCGTAGCGGCCGGCGACGTCGGCGAGCTTGGCGCTTCCCTGATGCAGCTCCCGCGCGAGCGGAAGCGTGTCGTAAGTGCACAGCTGGGGCGCGCCCAGCGCGGCGGTCATGCGGCGCAGCACCGGGAAGTCGAACCGGTAGCCGTTGTGCGCGACCAGCACGTCGGCGCCGCAGAACTCGCGGAATCGCGGCCACACTTCCTCGAAATACGGCTCGGTCGCGACGTCGTCGTCGCTGATTCCGTGGGCGCGCCGCGCGCCCGACGTGATGGGCACCCGCGGCTTCACCAGCGTCCCCAGCTCGTCGACGATCTTTCCGTCCCGCACGCGAACCGCGGCGATCTCCACGATCTCGGCGGTCGCGATGTCCTTGTCGGTCGTCTCGAGATCGATCGCGGTGAAGTCCCGGAACCGGTTGCTGAACCCGCTGGTGCGAATGAGCTGCGCCGCCTTGAACGTGCCGAGCGCGATCTCCAGCTCGGGGACGGCGCCCGCGGTCACGACTTCGGCGGTCGCCGGCGGAGCGCCGCCGAACCGCACGTCGACCAGTCCGATGGCGAGCAGCATTCCCTTGAGCGCGATCTCCGCGCCGCCCATCGGCGCGAGCCACACGGGCCGGCTCGTCGCCACCGCGTCCGAGAGCCGTCCGGCGAGACGCACGACGTCCGGATCATCCGCGGGATCGGACAGCTCGTCGTGGTGCTCCTCCAGCACCGTGCGATACTCGCCTACACGCTGCGACAGCAGCTCCTCCACGAGCGATCCCAGCTCGGTGTGCTTGCTGCCGAGCGCCGCGAGATTCTCGAGCGCGTAATGCGCGCGCCAGAGCTTCTTCGCGTCACCGTGATCCCGCGGCAGCGCGCGGGCCAGCTCGGTGAGCTTGTCCGCCAGCTCCTGGCTGGTCTCCTCCGCCTGGGCGCGCACGTCGTCGAACAGCGCTTTGGGCAGCACGACCTGCAGGAAATTCTCCTGGTGAATCTCGTCCTCCGGCTGCAGGATGACGCGCAGCGCGGCGATGACGTAGCCCACCACGGGGTCTTCGGAAAGCGCGCGTCCCTGCGCGAGGCGGCAGGGAATTCCCGCGGACAGGAACGCCGCTTCGGCGGCGCTCCCCATCTCGTTGGTGCGGTACAGCAGGGCGAACTCGTCCCAGGGGAGCGAATGCCGCTCCCGATCCCGGCGCACGTCCTCCAGCACCCAGGCGATCTCGGAGTCGTCGTCCGGAAAGGACCAGGCCACGACCGGGAACGGCGACTCGCGATCGGCTCCCTCGGCGTGCACGCGGTCGCGGAAGATCGGCGTGTTGATCGTGACCAGGCGGCGCGCGAGCGTGACGACCTCGCGCGGGCAGCGGCGGTTCTCCCCCAGCTCCGCGCGCGCGGCGCCGAAATCCTCCTGGAACAGAACGAACACTTCCGGGTCGGCGCCGGCCCAGGAGTAGATCGACTGCTCGTCGTCGCCGACGGCGAACACGTTGCGATGCTCGCGCGCCAGCTCGCGAATGATCCCGTACTGGATGCGGTTGAGGTCCTGGAACTCGTCCACCAGCACGCAGTCCCAACGCGAGCGTATGAGCTGCGCCGCTTTCTTGTTGCGCAGCAGCTCGGCGGTCCTGAGCACGAGCATGTCGAAGTCGAGCAGGTTGCGCTGCTCGAGAAAGCGGCGGTACTTGTCGTACAGCTCCTGGTCGTTGCGCCGCAGCTCGTCCCCGCGGAACCGATGGGCCGAGAAGCGCGTGAGCACGCTGCGATGCCAGGGGCGGTGCCCTTCGAGCCGCCGCAGCACCGAGCGCTGGTAATCCTCGTCCACGATCCCGAATCCCGGCTCCAGATCGATGTACGAGCCCAGCTCGCGGAGGAGCTCGGCACAGAACGAGTGAATGGTGCCGCGCTTGATGTGCTCGGCGCGGTCGCCGAGCTGGCGCTCGAGGCGCGAGGCGATCTCGCCCGCGGCTTTATTGGTGAAGGTGAACGCGCAGATCCGCTCCGGGGGAATCCCGAGGGTCTCGATCAGATACTGTATGCGCGCGATCAGGCAGAACGTCTTGCCGGCGCCGGGGCCGGCGAGGACGAGCATCGGGCCGGCAGGAGCCTCTATTGCCGCGCGTTGGGAGCCGGACGGTGTGGGAGAGATCGAGTCCATCTACTGAATGTTATCCGTGGTGCGGGGAAAAGCGCTGCGTGCTGAGGAACTGCGCAGCACGCAGCGTTTCTCTAGCTGACCCACCTTCCGAGCATGACCGCCAGCCCGCCAAATAACAGCGCCAGGCCACCGACCATGCCCAGGACCATCGCCGCCGCCCGGGCGGTAAGCAGAAGTCCCCCGCCTATGGGGCCGATTGTTGCCCGGCGCTCGGCGAGCTCCCGGTCGGTGATCCCCCAGAGGCCGAACGCGAGGAAGCAGGTCCCCACAGCCGCGAGAACCAGATTTCCGGGGGACGCAACCACTGCCGCCGCGGCTACCGCGATGAGTCCTCCGGCCGCGTCGATCGCGAGCCGGCCGTCCGAGGCGGTACGCGCGCGCTGCGCGAGAAACCGGGGCAGGGAGTCGCGGGCCGAGTCCTCACTCATCACTGCTAACTGATCACTGATGACTCATTACTGTCTTTCCCCCTCGAGGCACCACCGCTGCCTCCTGCGCCTGGATGCCGCGAGCACGCAGCACGCAGCGCAGTTCCGCAGCACGCAGCGCTTTTCTACCAGTCCGTCGGCACGTAATCTTTCAAGAACTTCCCCCACACATGCTCCCCGCCGTTGAATCCGGCAATGATCGGATCCACGATCCGCGCCGCTCCATCGACGATGTCCAAGGGCGGATGAAAGCGGTGCTCCGCCGTCTTCCGCGCCGCGATCTCCACCGGGTCCTCGTCCGTGACCCAGCCGGTGTCCACGCTGTTCATGTGGATGCCGTCGGCGTGAAAATCCGCCGCCGAGGTCCGCGTCATCATGTTCAGCGCGGCCTTGGCCATGTTGGTGTGCGGATGGCGCGTAGTCTTGAACCGGCGGTAGAACTGTCCCTCCACCGCGGACACGTTCACGATGTGCTTGTCGCGCTCCGGCGTACGCGTCATCAGCGGCTTGAGCCGCGCGTTCAGCAGGAACGGAGCGATCGCGTTCACCAGGTGCACCTCGAGCAGCTCCACCGACGGCACCTCGTCCAGCAGCAGGCGCCACGAGTTGCGGCCGCGGAGATCCACCTGCTGGAGGTCCTGGTCGAGCTGTCCCTGGGGGAAAAGCCGCTTGTCCGCCGCGATGTCTTCCGGGAGCAGCGGCACCTGCGACAGCGCCGCCGCGTGCGTCAGACCGATCAGCTCGCCCGTGGCTCGCCGCGGGACGGGCGCTTCGCCGCCGCCGAGGATGTTCGCGCTGCGCAGCCCATCGTGCGCGCCGAGCAGCCGGCGCGCGGCTTCCGGCAGCGTCGACAGCGCGGCCTGCTCGTCTTCCAGCATGTGCTCGTAGAAATCCGGCGGGCGGCGCACGGTCTGGCAGGCGTTGTTGATGATGAAGTCGAGCCGCTCCTCGGTGGCGAGCAGGTGCTGGCAAAACGCTTCCACGCTCGGCGTGTGCCGCAGGTCGAGCCCGAATATCTGCAGCCGGTCGCCCCACTCGGAGAAGTCGGCTTCGCGCGCGTAGCGCGCGGCCGAGTCGCGCGGGAAGCGGGTCGTGACGATGAGCCGCGCGCCGGAGCGGAGCAGCTTGATGCCCGCCTGATATCCGATCTTTACACGTCCGCCGGTCAGCAGCGCCACGCGGCCGCTCAGATCCGCCAGCTCGGTGCGCTTGAAGTAGTTGAACTCCGCGCATTCGGGGCACAGCTGATCGTAGAAGTGGTGAATCCGCGTGTAGTGCTGCTTGCAGACGTAGCAGTGCTGGGGCTCGACGGTCTCGCGGAAATCCGGATCGTCCTCGACTTCCCGCTGCTCGAAGTCGACGGGCGCCGTCGCGTTCGGCGTGTTGAACACCGGCGCGCTGCGGAGCTTGCGGATGCCGGTGGCCGCGAAAGTGTTCTCCTCGCGCTGGACTTTCTCCGCTTTGCGCTTGCGGTTGGACGCCTTGAGCAGCCGCCGGCGGTCGACCGCATCGGGGCGCGAGACCTTACCGGCGGCCTGGAGCAGGCGCTTGCGCTCCTCGTCCGGCACGCCCGCGAGCGTGGCTCGGTCCTCCACAATGGACTCGAGCAGCTCCACGGCGGCGCGGAGCTGGTCTGGATCGATCCGCTTGCGTGTCATTCGTCGCCGGTGACGCGGCGCAACTTCTTCGTCAACGCCCGGCGCTTCTTGGCTTCGACGCGCGCGCGCAACGCTGCGCGCGACGGCTTGGTGGCCTTCCGCTTTTTGGGACGGACCAGGGCGGCGCGCACGAGCTCGGCCATCCGCTCCATGGCGATGTCGCGGTTGCGCAGCTGGCTGCGCGTGTCGCTGACCACGACGCGCAGGCTGCCGTCGGCCGACAGGCGACTGGCGAGCTTGCGGAGCAGCCAGCTGCGGTCTTCGGGAGAGAGCGCGCGCGAGGAGGCGACGTTCCAGACCACCTCCACGCGCGAAGACGTCTTGTTCACGTGCTGGCCTCCCGCGCCGGAAGCGCGAGAAGCCCTCACCGTCAGCTCACCAGGCGGGATCTCGAAGGCGGAAGGCACGCGCCGTTCGGCGAAGCCGGAGCTCGCTTGTCCTCAGTCCTGATCCGGCGTCGCCGGCCCGAAATCTTCTGATTCGGTTGTCGCGGGCGGGTACTCCTCATCCACAATGCCTGCTTCCTTCCGTCGCAGCTTTTCGTCGCGCTTGGCGTCCTTCTTCGCCTTGCGGTCCATCTCCTTTCTGCGCTTCTCGAAATCGTAGTTGGGTTTTCTCGCCAATTAGAGAGCCTCCGCTCCGTCCTGATTATCGGTGACCTGTGGCATCAAAGCATTATAAGCGAGGCGCCAGACGACGCGCGCTTTTTCGCGACCCTATGCCGCGGGCCACATCGAGCCGAACACGCCCGCGGTGGCCAGCGCGTACGCCAGTCCGTCGATAATCGAGCGGAACGTCGCGCCCCCGTCCTTCATCCACCATATCCAGTTCTGCAGCAGCGCGAGCGCGTAACCCATGAACGCCGCTGTACCCACGATGCGGAACACCTGCAGGTACTCGGTGCCCGGTGAGAGCGTCCGGCTCGCGATGTAGGCGGAGAACAGCGATACGACGACGCAGTAGATGAACCATTTGGTGAGCGTCACGGACATTGGCGGGGCGCCGCCGGGTGTGGTCGTCATGATCACGATCGGTCCCTTGTTTCTCTTCTCCACGAATGCCGGATCTTTCATCGCCGCGGGGGAGTCGGCGTGCGGCGCGGCGTAGTCTCCGGCCGGCAGGTTGTACCCGCGGATCGCGGCCAGGAACTCGTCCTCCCCGGGAATCTTCTTGATGTCACTCCTGTGGAACGGAATGACCATGTGGAGGATGAAGCTCACGAGGAACACGACGACAGCCGACACGAGAATCGGGATCAACAGCGACGTCAGCGAAACCATGAGGCCTCCTCGGCCGATCGGTGGTTACAGCCAAAAGGGACGCCAACGGACACGAATAGAACGTGTGCGGGCCGCCCGCGCAATTGCCGCGAGCGATCAGCCGGCTCAGGGAAGGACTATGTACCGCTCCAGACGCGCCGCCTCTTCGGGGCCGAGCTGCTCGCCGATGTCCCGGCGGAACTCGTCGATCCCGTCGTACGGCCGATACTCCTCCAGCTCGTAACGGAGGCGAGTGTCCACTCCCGGGATGAGCATTATCTCGTCGGAGCTCGCGGTGTTTAGGTCCAGCGGAATCCACAGGCGCGTGTACACGGAGTCCCGCCACTGCGCGCTCAGGTGGCGGGAGAGGACCCTGTCGAGCGCGAGCATGCTGCTGTACGGCCGGCCGGCGATGACGGCGAGCGTGACCGAGTCGCTCATGCCCGGGAGCGAGGTGAGCGCCGCGGCGGTCGCCAGATTCGGATCGAGAAAGCCGGAACCGGACGCGGGCTCCGGGTCTTCCATCTCCGCGGCGTCGGAGTACGGGACCGCCGGAGCCGGCGTGTCCTCCGGGCCCGCACATCCTGCCGCCGCGAGCGCGCCGAGCGCGGCGAGCGCGCCGACGCGGCAGAGTGCACACCGAGCTTTCGCGCGGGTCATAACGATGCCGCTCCCGGCATGGCGCCCGACCTGGAAACGCTACCTGCCGCTTTGCAGCACGTCGATGCGCGTGGCGTAGAGCTCGTTGTTCTGCGTTTGCTGGAGCTGAATCCGCACCACGTCACCCCGCTCGAGCGCGGTGACGGGGTACCGCTGGTTGTTGTACACGACCTGCGTCTGGCTGTCGACGCGGATCGTTCCGCTCTGGCCGTCCCGCGTGCGGACGTAGAGCCGCCCGCTGCTGGCGTCCACCTGCTCTATCTCGGCGTCGATCTGCTGCTGCTGCGCGCCCTGTCCGCCGAGGACGCTGCCGAGGATGTCGCCGATTGATCCGAGATTGCTGCAGCCGCCCGAAACCAGCAGTGCGGCGCCGAGTGCGAGCATGTATGTCCTGCGCATAATGGCCTCCGGGATGGCGCGCGTAATAAGGGTCGTCCCCCTTCCAGAGGCAATCCGAGTGCCAGCAGTTGAGTGCAACGCGGGTCTGCCACTCGTTCCGCCCCTGGGCGCGAGAGCGTACAATTCCGCGATGTCACGGGGCCAGGCCATTCTCTTCACGCTCGTCGCGTACAACGCGGCGCTCGTGGCGATGGGGCTATGGGCCAGCCGTAGAACGCACGACGAGAGCGACTTCTTCCTCGGGGGCCGGAACCTCGGCGCGTGGGTGGCCGGGCTCAGCGCGTCCGCCAGCTCGTCGTCGGCGTGGACACTACTCGGCGTCAGCGGCGCCGCATACGCCTGGGGACTCTCGGCGCTGTGGCTTTTCCCGGCCACACTCAGCGGCTTTCTCATAAACTGGATCTGGGTGGCGCCGCGGCTGATGCGGTTGAGCCGCGCGCGCGCGAGCCTCACGCTGACGGAGTTCATCGCGGGGGATTCCACGCACCGCTTGTATCCCGTGACGATCCGGTTCTGCTCCGCCGCGATACTCGTCGCGTTCATGTTCTACATCGCGTCGCAGTTCCAGGGCGCGGGGCACGCGTTCGCGTCGGCGTTCGGATTGTCGAGCACGCTCAGCATCGCTCTGGGCGCGGCGATAATTCTTTCATACACCCTGCTCGGAGGCTTCTGGGCGGTGAGCGTGACCGACATGCTGCAGGGCGGGCTGATGGCGCTGGCGGCGGTCATCCTCCCGGTCGCGACGTTGGCTCACCTCGGCGGCTTCGCCGAGCTGGGCGAAGGGCTGCGGCTCGCCGCGGTATTCGCGGGTCAGCGACGCGCCCGATTCCCCCGCGGCGAGCCGCAGCCCTTCGCCCAGCTCGGCGAAGCCGCCGAGGTGAGCCAACGTCGCG
>JANLGX010000132.1 GCA_024654005.1 Gemmatimonadaceae bacterium
CACCGATTGCCGCTGAAGTCGCTCCACGCGATGCCGTTCGTCGCCGTGAGGAAGTCCATCGTGTCCGGATTGATGTAGTACAGGGTGTTGCGCCTGCACTGGTTGTCCACGACGATCGGCTTGCCGTTGAAGTCGAAGGAGACGTACCCACCCTTCAGCTTCGTCGGCGAGGTCTGCCGCTGATCCGCGATCAACAGCTCGATGTACTTGTCCTTGAGGCGACCGTTGCACATCAGGAACTCGATGTCGGCCTCCGACGCGGACGAGCGCAGCCCGATTTCCGTCAGCGGCTGCTGCATGAGGGCCAGGGTCAGCGGACGGTTGGCGCCCGAGTTGCCGAACACCTGCGCCTTCCAGTCCGGCTGTGCCGCGACTGTCAGGCCGTGCAGACCGCCCGAGAGCAGCGGTGGGTTGTCGTCGCTGATGATGCCTCGAATGCCCATCGCGGCCTTGCCCAGCGAGTCCTCGTGGACGAGGTAGTCGGCGTCGGCCGAGCCGCTGACCGAGCCGGTCCAGGTGATCGCGCAGTTGGTGGACGTTTCCGCCCCCTTCGTCACGACGATGCTGTCGCCCAGCACCGAGCTGTTGTTGGTCGCGTCAATCAGGTCGAGGGTCGTCGCGCCCGACTGGAGGTGGATCGGGAAGCCGTTCCCCTGCCCGTCGTCCACGTTCGTGCCTGATGTGTCGTCCGCGCCGGTCCAGAAGGCGAGCGCATCGCGCCCGTCGCCCTGCAACTGGCGGTTCAGGGCGCGCACGGTGTTCTTCATGCCGCCTTCGGTCTCCAGCGTGAAGGCGCTGATGAAGGCGCCCCGGTTGGCCCCGGTGGCCGCGTTGACCACGTCCATCGACAGCTCGATGGCCGTGATGAGGCGCGTGTTGGGCACCACGACGTTCTCTACGCCCTGGTTGCCGACGGTGCCGTAGTTGCCCGCCTCCGCAATCGGCCGTCCCGCATAGCGGTTGTCCGCCGTGCGAATCGCGTACGTGTAGTCCTTGCCCATGACTTCCTTCTTCGCCGGCTTCGCCAGCTTGTCGTAGAGGAAGGAGCTTTCGCTGATCTGCGAGACCACGTCGTTCTGGACGTAGAACTTCTTGGTGATCGCGTCGAGAGTGGTGAGTGTGCCTGCCATGTGAGAGTCTTTCTAGGGCGTCTGCCCTAGGTGAGGCTGTCCAGGAACGCTTCCATGTCCGGTTGCATGTCCGACAGCTTGGTGTACTTCTTGGCGCTCGGGTGGACCACCGAGCCACCGGGAATGGTGGCGGACTGCGCCTTGGCCTTGGCCACGGCGGCGGTCTTCTGGGTGGTGCCGAGCGCGGTTTGGAGTTTCGCCCGAGCATCGTCGATGTAGGCGCGAATGTAGTCCTTGGCCTCAGTGGTGTTGGTCGGCCCCATCTTGGCCACTTCTTCGTAGACCTTGTCCGTAAAGCCGGGGAAGATGGAGAGGATGGGGTCGTCCGCGATCAGGCCCGAGGTGAACGTGGTCACATCGGACTCGATGGCCGCTTCCTGCTGCTTCGCCTGAATCGTCTGCATGACTTGCGGCACGACGCTGTTCAGGATCTGCTGCTGGAAGGCAGCCGGGTCTAGTGGGGGCTGCGGGACCGCGTACTGCGGCTGCCCCTGCTGGGCCTGCTGCGACTGGAGGGCGAGATACACGGCACTGAGCTTGGCAGGGTCCTGCAAGATCTGCATGACTTGCTGCGACCGCTGCTGCGCGGCGAGCATCTCGGACTGGGCCTGTTCACGCAGGGCCGCCAGTTGCTGCTTTTCGGTAGCCAGCGCCTGGGTCTTCTGGGTGAACGCCGCGTGCATCATGACGCCTTTGCGGGCCTCGGCCCACGTCATCTGCTGCGGCTTGCCATTCACGGTGACTTCAACGAGCGTTTCGTCGGCA
>JANLGX010000136.1 GCA_024654005.1 Gemmatimonadaceae bacterium
CCCCATGCGGTCGAGCCACTCGGCAAGTTCCGGCTCACGCTGGGCCAGCCGATCGAGCGCCTGGTCCCGGTCGTGGTCCGAGACGACGTGCTCCGCGTACTCGCGGTTGGCCTTCCGCATCCGGGCGATGAGGTTCAGCCCCGCCCCGACGCCGCCGTCGATCACCTTCGCGAGGCCGAGCAGCGTCAGGCTCCCGGTGAGGACCCACAGCACGATGTTGTCCGGGATCACGGCAGGCTCTCGCAGGCGCGCCCGTCGCCGTCGCCGTCCAGCCAGTACGCCCCCGCCATGTACGCCTCCTGCGCCTCTCGGTACGAATCGTACCCGCGACAGGTCGAGTGAGCCGTGACGGTGGGGTAGGTGACGATCGTGGTAGCGTCGCGGCGCGCAGTCATGACGAGCGACGCGGCGAGCAGGAGCGCGAGCAGCACGATGACGTACCGCATGACGCGCGGCTCGCTGATCCCGTTCATCACGGCTCCGTCGCAATCGTCTGCACGGCACCCGTCGGGAACCGCGCCACGATCAGCGTCTTCCCGGCGCCGCTGTCCTTCGCGTACAGTCGTGCCCCGTTTGCCGCCGGCGCATCCGGGTCACTGATCTCGGCGAACAGCACCGCCGCCTCCCCGCGCTCGTCCTCGGCGTCGATCCCGGCTATGAGGCGCCAGCCCCAGGCACCCGCGGCATCGCGCAGGCACAGGTACGCGACGTCCGGCGTCGTCGACCCATCCCCCCTGATCACGATGATGCGATACGCGTACGCCACCGCGGCCGTCGGAAGCGTGTCGCGCACCGGAACGCGCGGCAAGCGCTCGGCGAAGCTCCCGCCGGTCCAGCCTGATCGACGCAGGAGCGCGATGTCGCGCTCAAGCCGTGTCAGCCGCTCCTCGGTCTGCCCGGCCCGCCCGGCGTCCGCTCGTCCGTCCATCGTCATGCGTAGCGCTGCACAATCCCGCTACCGATGGCGATGAGCTCCGGGCGTTCCGAGCCCTTGAACGTGAACTCTTGAAGCTCCAGCTTCGTGATGTCGATGACGCCGGTCGATCCGTCGTCCGGGTCCTTGTACGTCACGGGCGCGGCCGGGGGATCGAGATAGAGCGCCTCGAGATCCGCCTTCTGCTGGTCGCGGGTGCGACGGTCGCGCTGACCGTCGTCGAGCATCCCCTCGCGCAGCAGGACAACGAAATCGATCGCCTCGGTCGAGACCGGCTGGTAGACGCCATAGAGGGTCGCCGCGCGAATCGTGACCTCGACGTCGACCTCTTCGCCCGCCGTGGCCGGCACGTAGAATCGCACCTGCACGTCACGCCCGACGGCCGCGGACGTTTGCGGGAAGTAGAGTGTGTGAACGCCCTCCGTCGTGATCGTCGCGGTCGCGCCGGCGGAATCGAGAAGCTGGATCTCGGCGCCCCCATCGATCGCCGCGTAGACCTCAAGTCCGGGGATGTTCGATGTCGGCGAGAACTCGCAGAACAGCGTGACCGCGCGGTACGTCTTCTGAACGCCGTACGACGGTATCGAGTAGCGCGGCCCGAGCAGCTCGAGATCGGAACCGGCATGCGAGATGCCCGGGTCGTTCGCCGGCGCGAGCCCGTGGCGCGGCAACTCGTAGACCTCTGGCGTGCAGATCGTCTTCGTCGCGTCCAGCCTGAGCACAAGGAGATACGAGCCGGGATCGCCGGAGCCCTGCGCGGTGTAGTGGATGGTCATGCGCACGTGGTCGACCTCGGCCGTCCCAGTCGTGACGGTTGCCGACAACACGACTCCGAAGTCGGCGGCGTTGACCTGAGCGGGCGTGAGTGTCGTCCCCCACATATCGGTCGCGCCGCCGTAGGTCTTATAGGTGTCGACCGACGGCCACTGCGTAGCCGCCGCCTTGTCGTCTCCCACGACGGTCCCGCCGCGCACGAGCCGCACTACGTTGTCGACGACATCCCCTGAGTACGTGAACGTCAGTGCGCCGTTGCCCGTCGCGGAGGCGTAGCCCTGTGTGTGCGTGGTGTCGCTGGTGACTGCGGGGTCTGCATAGGACGAGCCGCCACCGCCACCGGCAGCGTTACCTGCGTTAAAGCCACCGCCGCCACCGCCGTAGTATCCACCGCCGCCACCGCCCGTAGAACCAGCGACATCCCCTTGACCGCCGTCGCCGAGAGATCCTGACGAGGCGGCGTCCCCGCCGCTACCCCCTGCCACTTGCGTACCGCCACCGCCACCTGTAGCCGTGAACTGGTCGGCCGCTGTTTGTCCTGTAGTGCCGCCTCCCGAACCACCGAACCCGCCACCCCTGCCCCCGCCGCCCCCCATGACCACAACGCGGTCTGCGAGGGCGGTGCCACCCTGCCGGATATCGGTAGCCCCACCGCCACCGAACGCCTGAGGGGCGTTGGCTCCCGGTGCCCCACCGCCGTTGAATCCCCCTGTGGTGGTGGAACCCACACCAGCACCACCCACGTAGACGCGCAGCGACTCGCCGGGAGTAACCGCGAGGGTCGTCTGTACTCGACCACCCAACGACTGTGACGTCCCCGCGCCGTACCCATCGACGGTGATGGACGTGACCCCGACGGGGACTTCCCAGTCCTCGAACGCACCGGTGTAACTGAACGCGGTCGATACGTCTCCCGCCTGGCGCTCGATCTCAACCTTCACACCCCTGACCGTGGCGTCCGTCGGGATGCGCGTGTCCGCCGCCAGCAGCGCCTTCAAGTAATGCGACGTTCCCACCGCTGCGGTCGCGTACGTGTCGTTGGACGTCTGGGCGTTGCCCGGGTTCGACCACGTGATCGTCCCTACCGCGTTGTCGTCTGTCGGCGCCGCGGGGCTCGTTGCCGCCGTCGGCTGCGACTTGAGCGACACGATCGCGCAGTGCTCCACCGCGCCGGTTCGCTCGGCGATCATGTGCGGCACGAGCCCCGATTCGCGCCGTGTGTCAGGCTTGTGCATGACCACCGCACCGCGACCGTTGTAAGTGTCGTTGACCGTCGCGAACACGTACTTGCCGTACGACGCGACGCCCATGGTCCGACCCCAGCCGCGCGAGATCTCCCCGTCGAGGTAGCCCTCCTGCTCGGCGCCGACGTAACTGAACGCTCCCGGCCGCCACCGCAGCAGGCCCGTCCGGTGCGGCACGAGGAGATAGCCCTGCGAGTACTCCATGCCGATCGTGTTCTGCTCATCGATCACGGCTGCGAGATCCGGAACTTCCATGTCGGCCACCGACGACTCGTCGAAGCTGTAGATCCCGTCTGCCTTGCCGGGAATCAGGAAGCCGCCATGAACCGCGAGATCGAGCACGTCTCGGCCGGGGTCTCCGACGACGTACTCCGCCCCCCAGTTGCTATCCGTCATCGGGTCCGTACTGGCAGTCGACGTGTAGGCGCCATCGGCCCGCACCAGCAGATCCCGCCACGTGTGAAACGCGCGCGCCTCGCGAAGTGCTGGCCCCTGGTCCCACTGGTCGCCCGTCCCTGCGACCGACGTTGCCGGAGTAATTGCCTCCCCCGCCCCACCCGTGAGCCCGGACGCATCGGCGGTGAACTGCGGCGGCGATGTCCCGGCGAGCACGGACGGAGCGCCCGTCATCGTGACCGTCCAGACAAAGTTGGTCGTCGTGCCGGCGCGCGACACCGTCACCTTCTGCAATCCCGGGATGAGGCGGAGCTCTGTCTGCATCGCCGCGGCCGTGATGTCGAAGTCCATCGCCGCGGTCTCGGTCGACGTCACACCGTCTGGGAACGTCACCGTGAACGTTCCACCGGTCGGCGACCCCGACTCGGTCAGCGTCTGCACCTCGGTCACGACGTCTGCTTGCGTCGTCAGCCGATGGAATCGCTGCAGGGCGTTCGTGCTGACATTGACGAGCGGCACATAGAGCGCGTCATTCCAGATCGCGGGCCGACCAGCTACGGCCAGCCCTGCCCCGAAGTTGTGAAACTCGACGATGCTCCATTCGACGCCGGGACTGTCCGTCACCTGGTACTTCACCGCGTACCGGCCGCGAAGCACGTAGGCGTAGTCGCCGAACTCGATCGCCCAGCCGCGATAGTCGATGTCCGTGAACGCCTCGCACGTGGTCAGCCGCGGGTACGTGCGAATCTTGCCGGGCGTGCTCGCGTCCCATCCGTTCGCGCGTTCATAGACGCCCGCCACGGACGCGTGAGAGAACCCATAGCCTGCGTCGTACCGCGACAGATCGATCTCGAACTCGCGCTCAGGCCCGATCCGCTGCGCCGGGATGTAGCGCCGTGACCATGCGCGCGACCGCCTGAGCTCGGCCGCCTGTTCGCGCGTGAGCAGGAGATAGGGGTTGCCGCCCAGCTCGGCGACGTTCTGTCCCGGCCGTACGGCCTGCGGCATCATGGCGCTAGACCACCACGACCGAGGCCGGCGGCTTGTAAACCGCTTCCCATTCGCCGCGCCAGTAGCCCACCTCGGACGCGTACTGACCGCGCGTCACGGGCGCGGCGTTCAGCATCTCGAACGCCTGCCACACCGCGGCCCGTGCGGCCACGTTGAGCGCGCATTCCGTCTCATCGGCATCGTCCACGAGCGCGGGGAACGGCCGGTGGACTTCGAGGATGATCTCCTGCGCCTGCGACGGCGCACCCGGCCCGAGGCGCAGTTCCACGCGCGGCCCATCGGTCATCACCCGCCACCAACGCCCGCCCCGACTCCAGTCCGTGCCGGACACGAGCGGGGAGGCGTCGACGTTGCGCGTGTAGACCGCGCGTGCGCTGTCCTCGTCCGGCAGCCAGTCGTCGTTCGGCAGCGAGCTCGGCCGGTAGGTCGTGAGCGTCGTCGCTCCCGCACCATTCTGGCTCTCGCGCGCAGCCACGAACGCGATGTCGCGGAAGGTGCCGAGCGGCTTGAGCGCGACGGTCGCGCCGATGTTGATCGAGCTCGTGCCGAGCGTCGCGGCCTGCGTCCCGGTCGCCGCGGCGTTGCCCTGCTCGATGTCCATAAGCGCGAGCCCGATTGTCGCGGCCGGGTCAGCCGACACGACATCCGCCCGTTCGTGCAGCGCATCGACGTCGGGCTTGAGCACGACGCTCGCGGTGAGCGCGGCGAAGATGCGCAGCACACGCGCATCGGCAACGGTCGTCGTCACCGTGGGCGCCGTGGCAGTGGCGGACGTCGGAGTGGTCGCGTTGCCCCCGCTGGCGTCCACGGGCGCAGAGGGGTTCGCGTCTGCGTAGTGCGCGACAATCCCGGCCGCTGCTCGCGACTCATCGAACGTCCACGTCTCTGCAGCATCGTCACCGGCGGCGGCACGCTTGCGGTAGATGCCGAGCGCGAGGTCCGTGCCGGTGTTCGTGCGCAGCACGAGCGTCCAGCCGGTCGGCTGCGTGATGGTGGCGTTCGTGCCACCAGCGACAGCGATCACGGCGATCTGCGTGACCTCGGAGCGCGTGATCGGGAAGCGCCGATCGCCCTTGCTCGTGCCGCGCCCGATCACGATCTCGTCGGTGAAGTAGCAGCGCGCGAGTCCGGCCGTGATCGCGCGATCCCACGACACCGGGATGCCCGGCACGTCGACCGGCGGGATGATGGAGTAGATCTGGTACGCCTCCGCGCTCGCCGGCGCGTTCGTCCATGCGCGCACCGGAGCAAGCGTCCCGGAAGCGACCGTGAAGCCCGCATCCTGCACGGCACGCGTCATGTCGCCCGCTGCCGCCGCGTCTGGCCGGTACATCCATGCTGCCTGCAGGAAGGCCGTGTCGACACCGACATCACGGAGCGCGGCGTCGATGAGTGTCGATGTCGTGCCGAGCGCTGAGCACGAGCCGTCGAAGGCCATACTGGCGAGCCGCGCGGCCTCCAACCGCAGGACGGCGAGCGTCGTGCGCGGCATCATCGGGACAGCACCTCAGCGAGCAGCACGATTGCTGAGCCACCGCACAGCCCAGCTACGAAGGCCCCGGAGAGCCTCCGTCGCGCCCCGTAGCGAGCTCGCGTCAGCCGCCCCGAGTGCGCCCGGCAGGAGCGGCGCAAGAGCTGGCAGGTCGGGCAGCGATCGTTCATTATTGGCCCCGCTCTCGAAACCACTTCACCAGAACGGTCTTGACCTCCGATATCGTCTGCGCCTCCTCGAGTGCGGCAGAAACATCGCCCAACTTGATCACGGCTGCCGGTGGCGGCTCCGTGAGTAGCACTCCTGTACGTGGATCGACCGCCTGATTTACCTCAGCAACTGCTCCCGAGGGCAGTCCGAGAGCTTCCTCGTACGCTGCTATCCACCTGGCGGACTGGGCCGAACTGTGTGCAGCACCACACCATTGCCTCGTAGCTTTCACCTGGTAGTAGTAAGCCATCAGGCAGCCTTCCAGTACGCGAACACACCATCATTACGGACGATGGTGTCGGACAGTTGTGCTGTGTTTTGTGCCCACTGCCACGTAACCGTCCCGGCCGTCGCTCCGATCTTGATCATGCCCCAGAACAGAGCAATCTCGTCGTTTGCATTGCACGGAAGGATCACCGGAGTAGCCGTGGTGGTCTGACCAGCAATGCTCACCAGCGTCGGCGCCGTTTCGGCGGTCGAACCAAGCATCGACCATATCCCGCCAGACGGGGTACTCCATGCTGCCTTGAAGTCCGCGTTTGCTGCGGAGTTTATCCGAACGGAGATGGTGTACAGGTAGTAGGAGAGAGCATCTGCCTCAAAAGTAAAGTGGTCATCGTCCTGAAGAGTTGTGGAGTTGTTGACCGTCTCTTGGGCTGCCTTCTTGATAAGGGTTGCGCCACCGCCAGTCGCCGCTCCCGGCACCCACATACCACTCGCAGTATCGAAGACGAGTGCCTGACCGTCGGTCGGGCTCGGTGCGTTTACGTCCGTGAGGTCGTCGAGTGCGGCCACCACTGCCTCGGGCACCCACAAGCCGCTCGCGGAGTCGTAGGTCAGGGCTTCGTTGTCGGCAGGGGCTGCCGCTGACACGTCTGTCAGGTCATCGAGTGCTGATGCACCGCCCGCCGCATCTCCCGGCAGCCACAGCCCGCTCGCTGTGTCGAACGTCAGCGCCTGCCCGTCTGTCGGGCTCCCGAGCGCGACGTCCGCCATGTCGCGGAGCCGCGACAGTGGGTTGTAGAGCGGCCCCCCGACCATCGCGGCGCTACCCCGCCGTGCTCTCCGTGACGAGCAGCAGCTTGCCACCGCTCGTGCAGATCGCGTTGACCGCAGCGGTCGAGAGGTTCCCGAGCTGCTCGCTCATCGTGTACGAGCCACCGTTCGCGTTCAGACGGATGCCCTGGTTCAGCACCGCCGCCTCGTTCACGGCGATATAGAGCGCCTCATCTGAGTCGTTGATGAAGATCGCGAACGACCGGCCACTGTTCGCCGCCGCCCCTTCCGTGCTCGCCGTGCCAACCGTGACGGCGGCGTTGTGCTGGTAGGTGATGACACCGGCAGGCATGGCCTACTCCTCGTCCGCGCTGCGCCAGCGAGTCGTGGTTGTATGCGCGTCCGGCCGCACCGTCGCCTCGCCCGTGTCCTCGTGGAACACCCGCGCCGTCGCCTCCGCGACCTGCGCCGACGCAAGCCCGCGCCGGATGTTCTGCTTCTCTTCGCCGGTACCGCGCTGCACCCGCTGCGGCTCCGCGCGCCACTGTCCTTCCGGCGTCTCCTCGCCCGTGTCGGTGCCGGGCTCCACGCCTTCCGGGGGCGCCTGACCGCGCCACATCGGTTCCACGTCAGGCTCCGTGCCGCGCACGTAGATCGCGTATGTCGGCTGCGTCCCGTCCGGCTGGCCGTCCGCGTTCGTCTTGAGCTTGCGGGTGTCGCGAATCCGCGCCATGCGCTCGCTGCGCGCCGTGATCTGTTCCGCCGTCGCGTCTGGCCGCATCGCCGCCGCGATCGCCTGCCCGTTCGCGAAGCGGAAGCGCTCGGTCGTGCCCTGGTAGTCCCAGTTGCGCGCCCGGATGACGTACTCCGTGAGCGGATCGAAGCCGAAGATGAACGCGCCGCCCGGCAGGAGATAATCGACCGATTCCTCGGCTGCACGATCGGTCGCGCGCTGCTGGTCGGCGTACTCGCCCGAGACGAGATCGACCTCGCGCTCCTCGACCATCAGCAGTTCGCCGAGCCGAAGCTGTGCCGCGACGATGATGCCGCTGCGCGGCGCGTCGCTCGCCCGCTCACGCGCAACGAGCGCCCGGATGAACGCGGGGTCCGTGGACTCCTTGATCGCAGGCGTCACCTCCGGCACTGATCCGGTCAGTAGCACACCGATCGCGTCGTCGGTCTGGGTCGTCATGCGTTACTCCTGTCCGTCCGAGGCGTGGCGCGCGACGCGCTCTGCCTCGCGGATCGCCTCGGTGTCCGGCCCGCGCACGATCTTCTCGTAAAGCGTGAGCGCCTCGATCGGCAGCGCCTTCGACTGCTCGGCGCCCTTGAGCGCGCCGACGATGATCTCGTGCATGCCGTTCGACACCGACACCGGCGTCTCGCGCGAGAGCTCCGTCGCGCCGTCCGAATCCTGGTCTGCCGACTCGATGCCGCGCGCCGTGATCGCGAGCCCGCGCCGCTGCGCCTCGTCGTCACCGAGCGCCAGCAGGTCGCGCAGATTCTTGATACGCGTCAGCGTTGCGAAGTCGCCGCGCTCCGGCAGCAACCGCATCAGTGTGTAGCGTTCCGCGAGCGTGATCTGCATCGTCCGCTCGTCCGCGTTCGTGTTCCCCATGTGGTGCCTCCTCGTGAATGACCTTGCCGGCGGATAGCGGCGGAGGCGCACCGCCACCCGCCGGCAAGGCCGCTGCGTTATGCGGCCTGTTCGAGCCGCGCGATCTTGTCGTTCAGCGCCTGGATCGCCGCCCGGGCGTAGCCAAAGGCGTTGATGTTGCTGAACGCGATGCCGCTTCGAAGCCCATCACGCTCGCCGTGCATCGCCCACGGAGCTTCCTCCGCGAAGATGCCGGTCATGCGTGCGCCGTTGCCATCCCACTGGCCCTTCGGCATCACTTCCGTCTTGTACGTGAAGACATGCGTCGGGGCGCTGACCACGGCCTTGAGCGCTTCCTCAGGGTCGAGAACGCCGAGGTCGTTCTTCCACGCACCCAGCGAAGCCGCGGCCCATGCCGTGACGCCATCGCCGGCGGAGTCCGTGAGCTGCTGCCCCGAGGTGCCGACGGCGGCGGGGAGAACCATCGTCCACGTGCCCGCCACATCGTTGACCGTGAGCGTGACCACGCCCGAGGTCGTGCCGTTGAAGATGAGATCGCCGGTCGCACCGCCAGCGACGCCGAGCGCCAGGGACGTGGTGCCTGTGATCGCGCCCGTCACGTCGAGCGCCGCCGTCAGGGTGACGACGTTGCCCGAGGTGCTCGTATCGATCACCAGCACGTCGGCCGCACCGTCAGTGATGCTCAGCGCGTCCGCGAGCCCGTTCGTGAGCACGATGTCGTTCGTCCCGGTCGTGCCCGTGAACGTCAGGTCCGTGCCAGCGGGCAGGACCAGGTTGTCGTTGAAGGTGGCCGTGCCGGTCACCGTCAGCGCGCCGCCGATGGTCGCCTCCTGCGCCGCGCCGAGCGTCAGCGCCGCCGTCAGAACGGACGGAGCCGCGTCGGTCGCGGTCAGGAACGTGAGCGTGCCGGGGCCGCGCGTGGTGGCGATGGTCCCGGCCATGTCGGCCCGGATGCTCGCCGCCAGCACGTACTCCCCCGCCGCGACCGCGCCGTGGAAGTTGATCGAGCCGAGGTCGTCACCCGAAGTGACCACCGTCGGCGAAGCGATCGAGCCGCGGGCCTTGCGGAACTCCAGCACCGGCGCCGTGGTGACCGCGCCGACGCCGAAGATGGCGATGCGCGGCTCCGTGACGCCGTTGTAGAGCCCGAGGTCGACCGACTCGATCGACTGGCCGATCACGATCACCGGCACGTCCACCGCGCCGCCTGCAGGGAGCTGCAGGAACAGAGCGTTGCCGTTGGCATCCGTGGTGTCCCATGACATCCGCGCGACGTTGCCGGTGCCGAGCGACATCAGCACGTCGTCGGCGTAGGTGAGCGCGGTAGCGGTGAGCGCCGAGTTGAGGGCGCCGTCCTTGTCGATGACCACCGTGGACGTGCCTGCCGCGTCGATGACGCGGATCGCCGGCATGCCGGCCGGAATGTAGTGGCGAGCGGACTCGCCGATGCGAACCTGTACGAGTGAACCCTGTCCGGGCATGTTGGATCTTCTTCCTCGGAAGCGCGGGACCCGCCGCCGCTATGACGGCGACGGCAAGTCCCGGAGGCCGCCGCTAGTTGTTGTCTCCGATTTGCAGATCGTTGCGATGCGCACTCGGCTCGAGGCCGACGTGCACCGCGCCGAAGTCCGCAGATCCGGCGTCGACGACCGTCAGCACGCACTTCACCCACGGCTGGGTGTTGTAGATGCGCAGGTTCAGGTCGATCGGCGCCGCGGCATCCCCGGAACCCGTGACGACCGGATGGGCCGCCGCAAACTCACGATAGGTGCCGCCCTGGGTTGCCGATTCCGTGAACGTGATGGTGAGCGAGTCGCCGGACGCGTCCTGCGCCGGCACGTGGATCGCGACGCCGAACCCGTGCGTGGGCGCAGCGCCGATCTCCATCGCGTCGGTCGTTTCCGTGGCAGTGAGGCTGCCGTCCTCCGAGGTCCGCCAGTTGCTGTATGAGTCCTTCATCAGGCGACCCTCACTCCCTGGACCTTGGAGATCGACCGGTGTCCCCACACGGCGATTCCGTGGTCCCAGATGAACCGGGAACGCTCGACTTCCTTGTTCTCCAGCACGCCGATCGAACGCATCCGCGGCGGGCTGTACTGGAGGCCCTGCAGGTTGTCCTCGCCGAGCTTCACGAAGAAGACGCGCGTACCCGTGGAGGTCGAACCGCCCTCGGTGTACGTGTTGAGGATGACCTGCGTGGCCTGGTCGGCCTGCACTCCGGCGTCGTAGAAGGGGATGTCGTTGTACACGAACATCGGCCTCGTTGCCGCCGTCGACAACTTGGCCCGCATGTCCCCGAACGGGAACCCCTGCGTGACCCAGTTGTGGTTGTCGCCGAGCAGTCCCTCGCGCCGGAAGATCGACCGGATGCGCAGGCCGAACTGGCGATTGCAGAGGGCGAAGTCGGGATTGTGCCCGTCGACCGCATCGATCGCCTCGTCGAGACGATCGATGAGCGACTGCATCGTTGCCGACGTCGGGCTCGCTGCCGCGCGGATGTCGAGCTCGGTCGCGCCGACGGCCTGCGCCGACGCGAGGTTCCCGATGATCTTGTTGATGCCGTCGAAGCCGTTGGGGTCCGACCCCTGGTCGCCGTTGACGAACTGGTTCTGGAAGACGTAGGCGGACCCGATGGTGGCGAGCTTCGCGAGGCGAGCGCTCGGCTTCTCCAGCAGTCCATCTTCCTTTTCGAGCGGGATCGGCACGTCGATGTGTACCGCCTGCTCGTACACGCCCCAGCTGATCTGCTTGCCGCGCGCCGTCTTCTCCGGGATCGTCCCGCTGATCGGGATGTACTCGGGGCTGATGACGCTGTCGTACCGCACACCCGTCTTCTGCAGAGTCCCCGTGGACTCGAAGTTCAGGATGTCGGCGATGACGCTTTCCCGGACGATGCCGAGATAGACGCCCTTGCGAAGCGGATCGCGCTGTGCCTGGGCGTGCTCTGCGAGCGTCCAAGGCATGTTGCGTTCCTATCGGTAGTCGCTCGTCAACGCGCACGACGCGCGGCGGCAGCGTTCGCACTCATGGCGAACAACTCGTCGGTGTCGATCACGTCTTCGAGCGGGTTCGGTTTGGCTACGCCGTTGCCATTGCTCCCCACGGGTCGCGGCGCGGAACGGCGACGCTCCGCAGCAACCTTGCGGCTCTGCGTGCGTTCGCTCGCCGGCTTCGCGCGCCCGTTGGCGAGTGAGGCGTAGGCGTTGTCGATGGCTCTTTCGAGCGCTGTGTAGCCCTCGTCGGTGAGCGGAAACTCGCCGGCCCGGGCACGTTCGGTGATCTCGCCGCGAACAGCCTCCGGGAGATCGCGGAACCGCGGCACGAGCCGCGTGTTCACGCCCTCCTGGATTCGCTTTGCGTCCTGCTGCGACTCCGCCGCGTTCTTTGCAGCCGCCGGCAACGGCAGCGGGTTCTCCGTGTTGAGGGCCTTGAAGAATCGGCGCCCGGCGAGATACCGGTCCGCCTCGTCTTCGTGCTCCTCCTGCCAGTCAGCGAATGCCTCTGGGTCGTCGCGGCGCAGGTCGTCCTTCTCCCGCACGAACACCTCGAGCTCGCGCTCTTCGCGACGCTGCTGGATCGCCAGCATCGCCACGTCCTGCGCTACCTGCCGGCTCCGCAAATCGAGAGCCTCGCGAATGGCCTTGCCGCGTTCGCGTGCAGGAATGTTCGAGTGCCGCTCGGGGGCGAGTAGCAACGCCTCGGCGTACCGCTCTTCTGCGACGAGCTGGTCAAACTGGCCGGACGGCGCGGGGGAACGGGCCGGCTCGTCGCCGTCCTCGCCCGCTTCGCCGTCGTCCGCTTCGCCGAGGTCGATGTCCTCGGGCTCGTCGCCATCATCCGGCTCGCGGTCGTCCGCATCTGCGTCTTCGCCCCGTGCGCGCATGGCGCCGGCGGAGAGCAGTTCGTCGACGTCGTCACCAAGCGGCTCGTCGTCCGCAGCGGCAGCGGGAACGGCAACGGGCGCGGGCGCCTCGTCCGTATCCTCGGTCGCGTCGGGGTTGAGCTCGTCGGTCGGCGGCATCGGCAGACTCCCATGTCTCGGGACACGAAAAAGCGCCGTCCGCTCCGTAGAGCTGGCGGCGCTGAAACGCGCTCCGAGTGTCGAGCCAGTGTTACAGATAGGACCGTACGACTGTGCGCGTTATGAGCGCAAGGGGAGGCGGCTGTCAGAGGCCGCTACTGCGCCCAGGAACCGGTGAGCGTGATGTAGACGATCGCGCCGAGCGCTGCCGCGAACACCAGCGTCATCGTGAGCGTTGCGGTCGAGAAGGCCACGCGCTGCGCGCCTCCCGACCAGCCTTCCGACCACCGTGCAACTGCGAGGATGAGCGCTACCGCGCCGACGATCGCGAACACTGTGACCATGCGTGTGAGGGTACTACGCCCGCCCGCTCGTGAGCGACTTACACCGCGGGCACTTGATCCGATACGCGGCCCCGCGCTCCACCTCGCCGACGATCTGGCCGCTGCGGTTCGAGCAGAACGGGTTGCCGCACCGCACGACCACGAGCTCGACGGCCGTCGTCATCGAGCCGCTTCCCGTGCGACCACACGTCGCAGCACTTCAGCCTCGCGGTCCGTCAGCGTCCCCTCCCCGAAGAAGAGCCGCAGTTCCGGATGCTGAGCGCGGTATCGTTCACGATGCTCCGTCTGCCGCAGCGAGCCCGTGATGCGCCGCAACACGCCCTGCTCGGCCTTCGTCGACGCCCTGCCGATCACCTTCTGATACGCGCGCAGCATATTCGCTCGCTCGGCGTCCGGGGCCTCGTTGCGCACCCGCTGCCACAGATCGTCAATCTCGCGCGCCTCGTCCGGGGTGAATCCGCGGTACTTGGGCAGATCGTACAACCGTCCCTGCACCTGCGAGACGGCACGATAGACACGACCCATCGGGGTCCGCCCGACGCCCGTGTTCTCGTCAATGTACGCCCGGTCCTCGCGCGACTGCTGGTCACGCCATTCGTCGATGCGCTGCCACCCGGCGGCGTCGATCGCGCCGTTCGCCCCCTCGTTCTCCGCGATCACGTTGATGTACCGCTCGAACGCGTTGCGCGGCTTCTCGAACGGCACCCCGCCCGCGCCCGACGGGTCGTAAATCTGCCCGACGCGTGCGCGCAATTCCGTCAGGCGCTCGCGATAGTTGTCGAGCCACTCCGAGCGATCGAGTTGACCACCAACGAGCGCGGCATCGTCCGACAGTTGCCTCTGCTGGATCTGCTCGCGCACAACCTCGGCCTCCTGGCGCCGCTCGTTGCCCTGCTCCACCACGCGTGACCACAGGCGCGGGAAGTCCTTGCGCATCTTCTGCTGCTCCGACCGCGACGCCTCGAAGAAGTCGGCGCCGTAGCGTGCCCTCGAGATCCGGTCGAACTCCTCGCTCGCTCGCCGCGGGTAGGCGTTGAAGCCGAGTGCGTCGAGCGTGGCCTGTGACGCCGCACTGCCGAGCCCTGCGACGTCGCCGACGCGCGCGCCTTCCATGACGCCGCCGATCCAGATCGGGACGGAGTTCTCTGCGAAGTAGTACAACCGATTCGCGAGCTTCGACGCGAACACGCCCTCGGTCACCGGCTCGCCGAAGAAGTCTTCACCCGCGAACTGATCCCATATCTGCCCGGCCGCCGGCGAGCGCCGCCCCTTCACCCATCCGACGAGCCCAGCCTGCGGCCAGTCCCACCCGCCCGTCTGTGTGCGCCGCGGTGCGAACGCGCGCAGGAACGACCGCATCGGACCGCCGATGGAGAGCGTGCCCTGATTGCCAATCACGATCGATGCGAACCGCCCCGACCGTGGGTCCATCACCTCAGCAAGTGCCTCTTGCGACGTCAGCCCGTTCGACTGAGCCGACGCCAGCGCCGACATCGCGGAGATCGACATCACGGAGCCGCCGAGCCACAGCGTCTTGCGCAGCGCCAACAGCTCGCGGCTCGTCAGTTCCCCGATGGCGCCTGCGTTGCCGGTCTGCGCGAGCCCGAGCTTCACGAGCGCACTCGTCGCGTCACGCAGCATGAGCGCGGGCGCCTTCGTGAACGACGGGCTGATGATGGCCGCGCGTTCGGCCGCTTGCCGTCCGGGGGTCTGCCCCGAGCGCCGCGGATTCAGCCGCGGGATGACCATGAACACGGACTCGGCCGCCTGCCGTCCGGCAACATCGGCGGAGTCCCCGCGCGCCATGGCCCACGCGCGATCGACCTTCCACTGCTGGTACGCGCGATACATCACTCCGCGCCACAGCGACTCATTCACCTTCGAGTCGAACGCAGCCGCCGGCCGGAACTCACGTCGTGCGATACGGCTGACGGCGCTATCGATCGCGTCATGGATCGCCTTCGGCTGCATGTACTCGATGCCGCGCGCCGCACCCGCCGAGATGTCGAACCCCGCGTGGAACGCGAAGTCCTGCATGAGCTCCGGCTCGGCGCGAGCAAGTGCATTGAGCGAGTCCGGGTCGCGTGCCGCGCGCCACATATCGCCCGCGACCTTGTACGTCGTGATCGGGTCCATCATCGCGCCGAGGCTGCCCTGAATCGTTGCGATCGATCCGTCGAAGTTGAGAACGAACGCGCGCAGCTCGTCGAACATGCGCACGATGACGTTCTTGTCGGCGCCCGTCGAGAGCAGCCCGTCGATCTTCCGACTCGCCGCGGCGGGATAGTAGCGATACGTCCGCCGGTTGAGCTGGTACACCGTGTCGCCGACGACCGGCTCCGCGGCCGAGTAGGCTCGGCGCAACCCCTGCAGGTCGTCCGCTGCCCCACCGAGTTCCGCCGTCAGGTCCGCGTAGCGCGTCTCGATGTCGCGGACCTTTGCGCCGCGGGTGATCAGCTCCGCCCGCAGATGCCGCCAGCGCAGCCCGAGCTCGCGCAGTTGCCCGCTCAGGTAGGACAGTTCCGGCCCGTACTCGCGCCCAAGCCTCCCGACGTCCTCGATGATCGGCGTCGCCCGGCGCTCGACGCGGGTCAGCTCACCGCCGATCTTGCGCGTGTCCCGCGCCGCGATTCCGCCCTGGCGCTCGGCCGTGTCGATGCGGTTGCGCAGGTTCTGCACGCGCTGCGCCGCTGAGTCCTTCGCCTCGCGCAGCCCCGGGTTCGCCTTGTCCATGAGCTGCACCTTGGTCAGCCCGCCGGAGCCCGTGACGAACGTGTTGCGCCCGGCCAGCCGCGCCATCGATTCGCGGTGATGGTCGAGCAGCGTGGCGAGGTCGAGCTCCGGCTCGAACGGTCGCCCCGTCTCCTGCGCGCGCTTCCATCGGTC
>JANLGX010000139.1 GCA_024654005.1 Gemmatimonadaceae bacterium
GGCGACCGGATACTGGAGATCAACGGCAAGTCCACGTTCAACTGGACGTCCGAGGAAGCGTCGCGCGCGCTGCGCGGGCCGGAGGGGAGCCCGGTGTCCGTGCTGGTGGACCGGGTGAACTTCGAGCAGCCGCTGATGCTCCGCTTCACCCGCGGCCGCGTGCACCAGAGCGCGGTGCGCCGCTCCGCGATGGTGGCGCCCGGCGTCGGCTACATCGATCTGAAGATCTTCACCGATTCCACTGCCGACGAGGTCGAGCGTGCGGTCCGCGAGCTGGTAAGCGCGGGGATGAAGACGCTCATCCTCGATCTGCGCGTGAACCCGGGCGGCCTGCTGCACCAGGGCGTCAGGGTCGCGGATCTCTTCCTCGACCAGGGCGATCCGATCGTGCGGATCCGCGGCCGGACGCCGGACGCGAACCGCGATTTCGTGGACAGCGCGGCGCAGGCGTGGCCGCAGCTTCCGCTCGTGGTACTCGTGGATCGCCGCAGCGCGAGCGCGTCGGAGATCGTCGCGGGCGCGCTGCAGGATCACGATCGCGCCGCGATCATCGGACAGCCGACGTACGGGAAGGGCAGCGCGCAGACGGTCTTTCCGATGGCCGCCGAGCACACCGGCGCCGTCAAGCTGACGACCGCGAAATGGTATACGCCGCTCGGCCGTTCGATCGCGCAGCCCTCCGAGCGCGAGTCGCCGCTGCTGGATGAGGCGCCCGAGAGGAAGCGAACCCGCTTCAGGAGCAAGGATGGGCGCACGATCCTGGGCGGGGGCGGCATCGTCCCCGACGCGCTGGCGGGCGACAGCGCCGAAGCGCCGCAAGCGGCCGAGCTGTTGCACCAGCTCGGGCCGAACGTGCGCCGGTTCAGGGACGCGATCACCGATTATGCGCTCGGGGCGAAGCGCGCGGGCAACGGAATCGCACCGGGCTTCGTGATCACGCAGCCGATGCTCGACGACCTGTGGAACAGGATGCGGCAGCGCGGGATCGACGTGCCCAAAGTCGTCTACGACGACGCCGCGCCGTACGTCAGCCGCGTGCTCGGCTACGAGATAGCGCGGTACGTGCTCGGCCCCGAAGCCGAGTTCCACCGGCGCGCGGCGGACGACGCGGTGATCATGGCCGCGCTGAGCGCCATCAATGGCGCGCGCGACGCGCGCGATCTGGTGCAGCGGGTGGAGGCGATGGGCGCGGACGCAGAGAAGCAAGCGCTGCGGGAATGAGCGAACGGGTATTCATCGTCGGCGCGGGCCGGGTTGGACAGGGACTCGCCCGCGCTTTTCGCAGCGCCGGCGTCGAGATCGTCGGCGTGCACGGCAAGCGCGCGGCGTCGGGCGCGACGTCGCACGGGGCGCTGCCGGCGGACATCGCGCGCGCGAACACCGTGATCCTCGCGGTGCGCGACGATCAGATCGAAGCCGCGCTCGACCAGGTGCTGGGCGGAGCGCAGTACAGCGGGCCCGAGCCGCTCACGAGTGGGACGGTGATCCTGCACACCAGCGGGACGGCGGAGCCCGCTGGTTTCGAAGTGATAGACGAGCGCGGGCTGTACGGCGGGACGTTCCATCCGCTCGTGCCGTTTCTCGATCCCGACCGCGCGCCCGAGCTGCTGCGCGGAGCGTGGGTGGGGATCGATGGGCACTCGGATGCGCGGTCCACGTCGCGGCGACTCGCGGGGCACGTGGGGGCGCGGACGATCGACATTCCCGCCGGCGGGAAGCCGACGTACCACGCGGCGGCGGTTTTCTCCGCGAACTTTCCGATCGTGCTCGCGGCGATCGCGGCGGAGCTGATGGAGAGCATCGGAGTCGGGTCGAAGAGCGCGGAGTCGGCGGTGCACTCGCTGATGACCGGGGCGCTGGCGAATGCCGCGGGGAAGTCGCCGGAGGAAGCGCTGACGGGGCCGGTAGTCCGCGGGGACGCGGGGATGGTGCGGAAGCATCTCGAAGCGCTTGCCGGGGATGATCGCGCGCTTGGCGTGTACCGCCGTTTGTCTTTGGCCGCTTTGAGAATGGCGAAGGAGAGGGGGACGGATCCGGTGGCTTTGGTGCAGATAGAGAAGGCTCTGCTGCCTGGAAAAACAGTATTTAGATAGATTCGGCGTTTTTCCGCTTCTCACCTCCAAGCCGAGGGCTGGGGGAATCCAGGCCGTGAGCTGAGAGCTGTTAGCTCTGAGCTGTCAGCAACAGCACATTCGGACGTACCGAGCGGGGTTCTGGGAGCGCGTGGGCGGGATTGATGTCGTGGAGCTGACAGGCCTCGGCGAGCTTCCGTGCGTGCGGGATTTTCGGGGGCTCGATGTGTGGAGAAAGGCACACGCGCTCATGCTCAACGTGAGGCGTGTCACTCGCGACTTCCACCGCGCGCGGTCGGGGCCCCTGCAATCGCAGATCACCCGCTCGTCCGAGGCGATTCCCAACAACATCGTGGAAGGTTGCTTCGCGGCGACCCAGAAGGAGTTCGCGCGCTACCTAGACATCAGCATCAAGTCTTCCGGCGAGACGGAGTACCAACTTCAGCAGGCCCGCGATCGGGGTTTGCTAGGAATGCGAGACTGGAGATCGATGTTTGCGCAAACCGTCGAAGTGCGAAAGATGCTGATAGGTCTTCGCAAGAAGATCTTACGTGACTTGTCGGACGATCAGCCCGAGTGAGCCAAAAGAGCATTGCACCTTACGAGATACGTCCAATATCTCAGTTGCTGACGGCTCACTGCTAACAGCTCGCTGCTCACGGCCTGGATTCCCCTGAGCCCCAATCGTGGCCAGCTACTGCCTCCCGAGCTGCCCCTGATCAATAACCCTCACGCCTCGCGGTGGAGTAAAGCGGAACGCGGCCGCCGACACCGCAACATTCGCCTGAATCGACGTCAACGTCACGTTCCGCACCAACCCACTCGGCTCCGTCACCTCGAATCTCCTCACGAGAGAATTCCGAGTATCGATCCAGACTTTTGCGCGAGTGAACGACTCCCGCCCCTTCGGCGTGAGTAGCACTACCCGCGTCGAACGGCCGCCAACTGTCGCCGTCCCGCCGTCCGCGATGTTGAACCGCGACCTCGGCGACCGCAGCAGCTGCGACGCCGGGTCTAGCCGCTCGGCCTCGCTTCCGCCGGGCGTCATCTTCATGACCTGCCCCGGGGTCGTGCTCGGCAGGTAAACCCACACCGCGTTGCCGTCTGAAATGATCTTGTCGCCCGCGGGGTCGGTGAAGGTGATCGCCAGCAGACCCGGCGCCTTCCGCAGCACCTGGCCGCGCGCGTTGATCCGGTTCCCGGTCAGCGGGTTGGTGATGACCTGCGTGAACTGCACCTTCGCGGTGCGCATTTTGGCGTGCTCAGCCGCGGCGCGATCAACGAGATCGCCCAGCGATTGAGCGGGCAGGCCGGAGGCCGCGGTGGCGCCGAGGGCGACGGAAAAAGCGATCGATTTGAGCATGACGAGAGTACCCTGCTAGACGCGTACCGTTCCGGCGTGCTGGGGTATCT
>JANLGX010000142.1 GCA_024654005.1 Gemmatimonadaceae bacterium
GGGACCGGCAGGTCGGTCGTCAGCACCGTCAACGCCGGAATGATCACGGTGGCGCCGCTCAGCTCCGGGTTCCGGCTCCGCACTGCGTTCGGCGGCAACTTCACCCGGACCAGGACCAGCGACCTCCTGGCGTCGGGTACCGATCTCGTTCCCGGGGCGATAGGTCTCGGCGGAGCGCGCGAGATCCGGACTACCGAACAGCGCGGCGGAGTGACGACGTTCGGCTGGTACGTAGAGCCCACGCTCGAGCACCGGCGGTTCTACCTCTCGACCGGGCTGCGCCTCGACGGCGCCGATACCTACGGCTCCCAGCAGTCGGTGGCAGGCTTTCCGAAGGTGTCGCTCTCATACCTGCTCTCGGACGAGCCGTTCTTCCCCTTGAAGCAGCTCTTCAGCCTACTCCGCCTTCGTGCAGCGTATGGGCAGGCAGGCGTGCAGCCCGGCCCGGCCGACCGGCTCCGGCTCTACGCATCTGACACGCGGTGGCTGGATGGCGGGACTGTCGATGCCCGGCGACTCTCGACGGTCGGCAACGACCACCTCAAGCCGGAGCGCTCCGAGGAGTTCGAGGGCGGTCTCGACGCCGACCTCTTCGGTCGCGCCCTCACGATAGAAATCACGGCGTACCGGAAGACGCGGGTTGACGCGCTCATTCCGTTCACGCTGCCGCCCTCGGTCAACGCCGGCGGAACGGTTCTGGTGAACGTCGGGAAGGTGCGCAACAGCGGCTTCGAGATCGGGCTTGGTACGAATCTGCTGCGGAGCGACCTGGTCACGATCGGCACGCAAATGCACGTCAGCCGGAACCGCAACCTCGTGCTCAGCCTGGGCGACGTCGGCCCGATCAACAACCCGAACGGCACACGGGTCGTCGAGGGCTACCCGCTCTTCGGGCGCTGGGCGCGGCCGATTCTGCACTACGCGGACGCCGACGGCGACGGCATCATCACCCACGAGGAAGTTCAGCTCGGTGATGAGGAAGTCTACCTCGGGCCGATCGAGCCGAACTACGAGGCGGCGCTGCACACGAATTTTTCGTTCTTCCGCGGGCGGATCACCGCTACCGCCGGCTTCTCGTACAGCGATGGCCAGCTTCAGGTCAATGAGATCGCTCGGCAGAATCGCGTCATCGCGCGAGGCGCCAACGACCCCAACGCGCCGCTCGGCGAGCAGGCCGCGATCGCCGTGATGGACCGGACGTCGTACGGTCTGGCGCAGGAGATCTCGACGTTCCGGTTCAACTCGCTCGCGGTTGCTGTCAGCGCGCCGCCGGCATTCGCGCGCCGGTGGTTCGGCACCCGCACGGCGAGCTTCACGCTCCAGGGGACCAATCTCGGGCTGTCGAGCAACTATCGCGGGAAGGATCCAGCCGTCAATGCCTATTCGACGGGAAATGCCGTCGTCGATACTGGCCAGTTGCCTCTGCCGCGCACCTTGGCGGTCGGCATCCGGCTGGACTACTGACCACCGCCTCGCGGAGATCATCGCATGCACCAATCGACTTCATTCACGTATGCTCCCCCGTCGGCTCTACTCGCGCTTGTAGTCGGCGTAGCGCTGCTCGCCGGCGTGCTCGGCGGCTGTTCGCCCGACAAGTTGGTCGGCTCGGGACAGCTTCCCCCTGACGTTTCCGATCCCGATGCGACGCAGACCGAGCAAGGCGCGCTCGCGGCGTATAACGGCGCACTCGTCACGTTCCGGAGCGGGGTGGCGGGACCGCTGTCCTCTTATATCCCGTTGTCCGGCCTGATCGGCGACGAGCTGCAGACGCTTGGTCCGTCGATCGGCGGATGGGACAGTGATCTTGAGGAAACGGACCGCCGGGTGCTACCGGCGTTTTCGGACCCGACGGCAGAGCAGCGGAATTCGCGTGCTAGCTGGCTGTACGGGGATCTCTACAAAAGCTTACACAGTGCGCGGGCCACAGCTCGCGAAGCCGTGCGGCTCTTGCGCCGGTTCGCTCCCTCGCAGCCGCCGGCCCTTGCCGGCCACCTCTACGCCGTAGAGGGCTACGCGGACGTGTACCTGGGCGATCTGTTCTGCTCGGGCGTACCGCTGAGCACTGTCGACGACGGCGGCTTCACGCTCCGGCCAGGCTCGACCACCGCGGAGGCGTATGAGCAGGCGGTGGCGCTGTTCGACAGCGCGCTGGCCGCGGCCACGGGCAGCGCTCCGGTGCTGAATCTTGCGCGCGTAGGCAAGGGTCGCGCCCTGCTCGCGCTCGCCCGCTACAGCGAGGCCGCCCAGGCCGTGGCCGCCGTGCCGGATGGGTTCGAGCATCAGCTCCGGTTCACCGTCCGCGTCGGCGCCGACAATCAGACGGTACTCGACGCCAGCTTCATACGACTCTTCGTGGGGGCGGAGAATCCATTTCCATTCACGATCTCTCCCACGATGAGCGACGGCGAGGGAGGGACCGGCCTGGATTATCGCTCGAGCGGCGATCCACGGACCGCCAGCGCGAACTACGCGTGGGGACCGTTCGGCACTCCGCAGTTCCTGCCCGCCAAGTACAGCCGCAGGGGTGACAGCCCCATCACGCTGGCTGACTGGCGGGAAGCGCGGCTGATCGAGGCCGAGGCGGCGCTGCAAGGGGGTGACCTGACGACCTGGCTGAACAAGCTCAACCATCTCCGCCAGAGCGGCATCGCCCCGGCGCTGCCCGATCTCGCCGACCCCGGGTCCACGGATGCGCGGGTGGATTTGCTCTTCCGTGAGCGCGCCTTCTGGCTCTTTCTGACCGGCCATCGCCAAGGGGACATGCGGCGGCTGATCCGGCAGTACCAGCGCGACCCAAGCGCGGTTTACCCGGTCGGCACGCATCCACGCGGAGCGGCCTACGGTGCCGACGTCAGCGCACCGGTGCCGGCCGCCGAGCGCCAGTTCAACCGCCACTTCACCGGCTGTATTCACCGCGATGCTTGACCGCGGCAGGCCGCCCCACCTCGACGCCCAAGTGCCTATGCAACCCGCCTTCCGCTTTTGCTCCTGGCTCGGTCCGATTATCGTTGGTGCCGCGCTCATCGCCGGCTGTGGAAGCGATGTCATCGGGCCGCCAGTGAACCCCGATCCCGTGGGCGCCTACTGGGCCCTCGAGCTCAATCATCGGGCGGCCACGATCTCCACCGTAGCGCCCAACCAGACAATCCAGCTCACGGCGACTCCGCGCTCCGTGGCGGGCGATCCGATCGCCGGGCTCGGCGCGGTGACGTTCACATCAGGGAATCCGGACGTCGTGCACGTGGACGCCGACGGATTGGTGACGGCGAAGGGACCCACGTTCGGCGTTCTCGTGATCGCCCAGCTCACCGCCACCGGCATCACCCACGCCGATACGGCGATGGTCCAGGTTACGGCCGATCCGCCGCGGACCCTCGCGACGTTCTCCATCCAGCCCGTGGCCCCTGACAGTGCCAAGTTCGCGCTCGGTGGCACGTTCACCCAGTCGTTTCGGGCATTGGGGGCAGTGGCGCGGGATACTGACGGGAATCAAATCTTCGGGCTGCCGGTGCACTTCGCGTCGCTCGACCGCACCACCGCGACCATCGATCCTCGGTCCGGGAGCATCGCTGGCATAAGACCGGGGTCGGTTCGGCTCGTCGCTACCACGACCGCGTATGGAATTACGCGGGCGGATACGGTGTCGTTCAGGATTGGCCTGCCGCTAATAGTGGACGTGCTCATCCGTGACTCGGTACTGCTCGCGACCACGCCGTCGCCGAATCTCTTCACGCCGGGCACGGTCACGATCGGCACCGGCGGCGTGGTCCGGTGGACAAACGCCACCACGGATTCGACCGACGTCACCTTTGATAATCCCGCGAACGTGACAGCAGTCCCGGAGTGGGAGAACTGCCTCTTCTTCGGCGCGCCGTGCGACGCCGGCAACATCGCGCCGTTTGCTTGGGGGGGCAACTTCGACGACTTCTCCGATCTGGTGATGAACCTGCAGCGTGTCCGGCGCTTCGCGGCACCCGGCGTTTACCGCTACCGGAGCACCCGTTTTGGCATGGCCGGAACGATCGTGGTGGTGGACGAGAGCCAGTAAGTGTGGAGCCGCCGCAACTTTCTCAGGGCTGGAGCCGCCGTTACGGCCGGCGTGCTGCTGCCGGCACCGGTTCGCGGATCCGCGCTGTTCAGCACCACTGCACGGCGCCTCGACGATTCCGAGATCAAGGAGCTCGCGCTCCGCGGAATTGACGCCGCGCGTGCGGCGGGCGCGAGCTATGCAGATGCCAGGCTGACCCGGATCCGGCGACGTATCGCGCGTAGCCTTGGCCTCTGGGGGCCTGGCCTAACAGGCACGGCCGTGACGCAACGTGTGATAACCGAGCACGAGGCTGTGGCTATCGGCGTGCGGGCGCTGCGGGACGGCTCCTGGGGCTTTGCGGCGAGCACGGTTTGGTCCGGAGACGAAGCGGTGCGCCTGGGCCGTGAAGCGGTCGCGCAGGCAACCACCAACACGACAGGAACGCCGCGCGTCGTGGAGCTTGCGACGGTGCCGATCATCCGGGACGGCCATTGGACGATGCCGGTCGAGATTGACCCGTTTACCGTGCCCCAGGACGAAATCCTCGACGTGCTCGCGAGCTTCGCTTTCTTCTCTCTGAAGCAGTCGCGAGTGGTCCTTTCGGGCCCGCACCTGGCGATGGCGAAGCGGGAAACGGCGTTCGCATCGAGCGAAGGCAGCTATGCCACGCAAGTTCTCTTTGGTACTGGGGGGAGCTTCACGACGGGCTTACCGGCGTACGAGTCGACGCCGTTTCCCGACCGTACCTACAATATCCGTGGTTTCGCGCCCTTGGAGACGTTCCCCCTGGCTGGCCGCGGATGGGAGTACTTCGCCAAAGCGCCACTGCAGGAGGAGATCGAGCGGGTGATTGCCGAGGCCGACGAGGAGGATCGCCTGCCGCTCAAGCCGCTGGAGGTGGGGAGGTACGATACCGTCTTCGATGCCGTCACGACGGGACGTCTGCTCGATGGCACCATCGGCGTCGCGACCGAGCTCGACCGCGCCCTGGGGTACGAGGCCAATGCGGGCGGCACCAGCTATCTCGACAGTCCGCTCGCCATGCTGGGGAATCACCAGGTTGGTTCCCCGCTACTGACTGTGACGGCTGACCGCTCGATGCCTGGCGGAGCCGCCACGGTGAAGTGGGACGAGGAGGGAGTGGAACCGGAGGACTTCATATTGGTCAAGGACGGCGTGTTGGTGGACTTCCAGACCACGCGGGAATCGGCCGGATGGCTCGCCGAGGCCTATGCCAGAGCGGGCCGCACGCCTCGCTCGCACGGCTGTGCCGGGGCGACGTCGGCGCTCGGTGCGCAGCAGCTGCAGCGGCCCAACCTGCGGCTGGCTTCCGGGACCGAGCGGGTCGGATTCGAGGCTCTCGCGGCTGACGTCAAGGATGGCATTGCCGTCCGCCGTGCGGCGGTGGACATGGATTTCAACGCTCTCAACGGGATGGTGGTCCAGCAAGAGGGATTCCGGACGATGTTCTTCGAAATCAAGCGGGGGAAGAAGGTCGCCCGGCTGCAGCCAAATGCAGTAGCCGTCCTGGTTCGCGCCCCCGAGCTCTGGAAGAGCGTCGCCGCGCTCGGCGGCCAAGACAGCCTTCAGCGGGCGGAAGGGAGGAGCGTCAAAGGCGAACCGCCCCAGACCAGCTATCACACGGTCGAGGCACCGCCGATGCTGGTGCAGCAGCTTGCCGTCATCGATCCGGCGAGATAGCGAGGTGGCAAACGACATGATCCTGTCGCGGGAGGCCTGCCAGGCGCTCGCGGATCGGGTAAGGCGCATGGCCCGCGGTCCGGGCACGACGCGCGTCGCGATCAGCAGCGTGTGGCTGGGTGACGTGCGGTGGGGGCGGAACCGTACGATGATGGCGGGGGACGCTCGCGACGTGATCGTGCGGATCATGCGCAGACACCGAGCCGCGGCCGGGAGGGCAGAGACTTCACGGCTTGATGACGCGGGCCTCGAAGCAGCGGTGCGGTGGGCCGAGGAGGCGATGCGCGCGAAGTCGACGGTACACCTGTGGGATCTTCCGCCTGGCACCCGCACGTTCGCCAAGCCGACGATTTGGAGCGGGGCGACCATCGGGCTGACCTCTGCCGCGCGGGGCGACCTCGTACGCTCTCTGATCCAGCCGGCGGAAGCCGCCGGACTTTTCTCGGCCGGGTATCTCGCCGTGGGGGCGTTCACCGAGGCCTTCTTCGATCCCGACGGGCAGCAAGGGTACTGCGCCCGCACGACCGCTCAGTGCTCGATCTCCGTGCGGGATCCGAGCGGGCGCGGCTCGGGGTGGGCAGGGGGCTCCGCGCACGACTGGGCCGCGCTCGATCCTGTGGCGCTCGCGCGCCGGGCGCAGGAGAAGTGCCGCGCATCGCGTGAACCTGTGGCCGTCGAGCCCGGACGGTATACCGTGGTTCTCGAGCCCCAGGCCGTGGGGGACCTGATGGACCTCGTTACGAACTATCTCGGTCGCCCCCCAGCCGAGCGGGGTGACGGCCCATTTGCCGACAGACAGCGACCCGGTTTCTCCAAGTTGGGACTGAAGGTCGCGGATGAGCGCGTCAGCTTTGGCCACGACCCGGAGGACCCGGAGCTCGGGGTGTGTCCGTTCAACGCTGCCGGTGAGCCATACCGCGCCGTCCGTTGGGTCGAGCGCGGAGTGTTGACCGCCTTGACGTACGACCGCGCGTATGCGGTTGAGGAGTTCAACGAGAACATTCCGCTGCCGAACAGCCGGGCGCTGCGAATGCAGGGTGGTGAGACCACTATCGAGGAGATGATCCGCACTACGCGGCGCGGCCTTCTCGTGACCCGCTTCTCCGGCCTGCGGGTGACCGACCACAACGCCCTGCTTGCCAGCGGTGTCACCCGCGATGGATTGTGGCTCATTGAGAACGGCAAAATATCCAAGGCGGTGAAGAACTTCGGCTTCAGCGAGTCGCCGCTCTTCGTTCTGAACAGCCTTGAACAGCTCGGCCCGCCGGTGCCCGTCTTCCGGCTGGACCAGGCGGAGGAGCAGTTCGGGCAGCACGACCGGCCGGCATTTCGCGCCCATGTGCCGATGATCGTGCCGCCACTCAAGGCGCGCGACTTCAACTTCAATCGTCTGGTGGACGCAGTTTAATGAAGGTGCGTACGGCGGCAGCAGCCTTAATCCTCGCGACGGCAGCGGCGCGAGCGGGCGCACAGGAGCCGGCGTCGGCTACCCAGAGTATCCCACCGTATTTGCGGTATCCGACGCCCGCGGCGTGCGTTGCCGCCGTCGAGCGCGTCGACAAGGCCGTTACGTGGGGCGAGGAGTTGGACTCGCTGGCGTACGATCCAGCGCGGGCATTGCCACCTGCCGCCGCCGAGATCGCGCGGCGCTGCATCGGGCAGTTTATGCCGGCGAGTGGCGGCGACTCGATTTCGGCGAAGCAGGTGGAGGCAATGTTTGTGCTCGCGCTGAGCGCCGGGAACGATTCTCTGGCAACCAAGATGCTGCATCGCACAATGACGGCGCAGCGATCGGCGCGGGACAGCATCGAGATACTGGTTCCTGTCCTCACCGCCTACCTGCGCGGCCGCCCGGTACGACTTTCGTCTGCGCGAGCCACCGCGGCGTTGCTCGACAGCCTGGGGTACGTTCATCCCGAGCCGCCGGGGCGGTGGAGCAACCATCACGGCGACGTGCTCACCGTGGCGCAGGCGATGCTCGACAGTACGGCCATGGCCGGCGAAGCCCAGGCGCTGTTAGCTGCGGTGCGAGCGCTACCCAAGCGGGAGCGCACGCTGCCGAGCGTCCAAAGACTGGTCATGTCGGCCCTCTCGGGCGATGTACTGTGGACGCTGCACGGGCACGGGGCGGACTCCGCCTTTGCACTCCTGAAAAACCAGGTGACGGCCCTGCTCGGTCCGGAGGCATTCGCCGCGTCCTGGTTCAGGAGCGGGCTGGAACTACTGGGCAAGCCCGCACCGCCGCTCCAGCCCGACTTCTGGTTCAATCGCGAGCCGGGAGATTCCATCTTGCCCCGCGCGGGGCGCGTGACGCTGATCCAGTACGTCGACGCGGGTTGCCTCTTCTGCGACTACGCGGTGCTGCGGCGGCTGAAGGCACGCTTCGGAGACTCCCTCGAGCTGATCCTGCTGGCGCATACCCGGGGCCGGCTCGGTCCCCACATGCCGTTGGAGCCCGCGCGGGAAGCCGAGCTGATTCGCGATTTTTTTCGCGACACCCATCGCTTGAACGCAAAGCTGGCCGTCTGGACCACTCCGTTCATCAGCCGGCCCGACCCGGACCGGCGGCGGGTGCCTCAGGATATCCCGGCGTATGAGCTCTATCGCAGCCAAGGCGGCCTCTTGATCGACCGGCGAGGCATCGTGCTGCCGATATTGGCGTACCCGAGCAGCCCGGAGGGCGAGACGTTCCTTGTCAGCATGATCGAGGCTCTGCTGAAGCACTAGCGCGATCACTTTCCTCAACCTCCCGAGGCGACCATGCGGATATTTGCCCTCCTTGTTCTCGCTGCCCTGTATGGCTGCGCTACCAGCCAGTCGGTTGCTGGCTCCGCGGACCCGAACCGCGTGACTGCCGAGGAGATCGCGGCCTCGGGCGGCTCCACAGCGTACGACATCGTGGACCGGCTGCGGCCGACCTGGTTCCGCGACCAGCTCACTGGCCGGGAGGTGAGCGTGTATCTCGATAACGAGCAGACGCCGTATAGCCGTGAGGCGCTCCGAGACATACCCGCTCAGGACGTGGCGGAGCTCCAGTATCTGGACGGCCAGACCGCCATCATGCGCTGGGGCCAGGCGGCAAGCGGTGGAGCGATCGTGGTGATCCGGCGTAGATAATGACGGATTACCTTCGGCATGGGAGACGTAGCGTGTGAGGCGATGGCGACGAGCTGCGGTGAAGGTGCTCGCGATCCTCGCCGTTGTTTACGCCGCGGCCTATGCCGCGGTGCGCCTGGGCGAGCCGCGCCTGCTGTACTTCCCGGACCGGACCCTTGGCGTGCCCCCGGCGGAGCTCGGGCTGGATATCGACCGGGTCGAGCTCTCGACCAGCGACGGCGTCACCCTGGTGGCGTGGGTTGCACGCGCCGAGCAGCCTCAGTCAGGTGAGCTCACGCCACGGTGGCTGATCATCTGCCACGGCAATGGGGGCAACATCGCCGCGCCCGGCCGGATGCGACAGTACGCGGCGCTCCGGAGGCTCGGGCTGAATGTGCTTGCGTTCGACTACCGCGGCTATGGCGAGAGTAGCGGGGCGCCGAGCGAGTCGGGGCTGTATGCCGACGCCGAAGCTGCTTACCGCTATCTGCGCGAACGGCTGGCGGTGCCGCCGGACCGCATTCTCCTCTTCGGCCATTCGCTCGGCTCGGCTGTTGCAATCGATCTTGCGGCCCGGGCTCCCATTGGCGGGCTGATTGTCGAGGGCGCGCTCACGTCGGTGGTGGATCGGGCGCAAGAGATCTACCCTTGGGCGCCCGTGCGCTGGCTCCCGTTCAGCCGGTTCGCGGGGCTCGAAAAGGTCGGCCGGGTCAGCGCACCGAAGCTCTTCCTGCACGCAACTGCAGATGCCATCATCCCGATCGCGCATGGCCGCCGGGTATATGAGGCCGCGATCGGCCCGAAGACGTTCGTCGAGCTACGTGGGGGACACAACGATGCCTTCGCGGTGGACTCGGCGCGATACTTTGGGAGTATCGCGGAGTTCCTGGCCCGTCTTCCACTCTGAGCAACAGGCGCCCGGCGCGGCGCCGCGGACTGCGTTCAGATTTGCGACATGCTGGCCAAGGTGACTGCCATCGCGAGCTTCGGTGGAATTCCCCGCTGCGCGTGGGGGTTTTGCCCGTCTCGTAGGTCTTTCTAAGGAGGGTTCCGCTCCCGCGGAAATCTCCCTCCGAGCAATCTTTTTTGGCTGCGCCGCATGTGCTTCCGGCGCGCCACCATGATCACAAGACGACGGTAAAGACCATGCCTTTGGAGACCACGGATCGCGCGCAGCCCGCCGCCTCGTCCCGACCAACAGCACAGGCGCCCGGGCGCGAGGAGCTTCTCGCAGCCGCGGCCCGCCTGCGCGCGGAAGTCGCAAGGCGTATCGTCGGCCAGGAGCAGGTCGTCGAAGAAGTGCTCATGGCCATGCTGGCGGGAGGCCACGCGCTGCTCGTTGGCGTGCCTGGACTGGCGAAGACGCTCATGATCCGCTCGATCGCAGAAGCGATGCACCTCGATTTCCGGCGCATCCAGTTCACTCCGGACCTCGTGCCCAGCGACATCACGGGCACGGAAATCCTCGAGGAAGACTCGGCGACCGGCCACCGTGCCTTTCGCTTCGTGCGCGGCCCGGTGTTCTCGAACATCGTCCTCGCCGACGAGATCAACCGCACGCCGCCGCGCACGCAGGCGGCGCTGCTCGAGGCGATGCAGGAGCGCCACGTCACCGCGGCCGGCCAGACGATGATCCTGCCGAAGCCGTTCTTCGTGCTCGCGACGCAGAACCCAATCGAGCAGGAGGGCACTTACCCTCTTCCCGAGGCGCAACAGGACCGATTTCTGTTCGACATTCGGATCGACTATCCGTCCGAGGACGAAGAAGTCGGGATTCTCGACGCGACGACGCGAGTGGACCGCACGCAGCTCACGGCGGTGGTGAACGCCGAGGAGACGCTGGCGTTACAGGAGCTCGTGCGCGAGCTGCCGGCGTCGGAGCCGGTGCTGCGCTATGCGGCACGGCTGGCGCGGGCGACGCGGCCGGCTCGCCCTGAGGCGCCGGACATCGTCAAGCAGTACGTGCGCTGGGGCGCGGGGCCGCGCGCGGGCCAGGCGCTGATCCTCGGCGGCAAGGCGCATGCGCTGCTGCAGGGGCGGCACGCGGTAGCACCAGAGGATATTCTCCGCGTCATACAGCCGGTGCTGCGGCACCGGGTGCTCGTCAACTTCGCCGCCGAGGCCGAGGGGGTGACGACGGAGCATGTGATCAACGCGCTGCTCGAGCACGTGGCGCCGCCGTCCAGCAAGCTCTCGCTGTAACGCAGGTCCCGAGCATGGCCATCGCGACGTTTGCCCCCGTGCTCGACGCGGTCCGGGGGATCGCATGGCCGGCGCTCCGCCGCGTCCGGAGCTCGATCCCCGGGCCCCACGTTTCGGTCGTGCGCGGCTCGACGGACGAATTCGTGGAATACCGCCCATACCGGCAGGGCGACGACCCGAAAAAGATCGATTGGAAGCTCGTCGGGCGCACGGATCGCGTCTACATCCGCGTCTCGCAGGAGCGCGCGATCCTGCCGACGATGATCCTGCTCGACGCGACGGCGTCCATGGCGTTCCCGACCGCTACGCATGCAAAGTGGGACCTGGCGCGGCGGATCGGCATCGCGCTCGCGGCCGTCGCGCGCCACCGCGGCGACCCTGTAGGGATGACGATAGTGCATCCAGAGCGCGCGCGCACCTTCGAGCCGCGCACGCGCCGCACGGTGCTGGAGGAAATGATGCGCGCGGTCGAGATCGCTGCCGGCGGCTCCCTGCCGCTCGCGCCGGCCACCGTGGACGCGATGCGCCGGAGCGCGCGCGTTGTGTTGATCAGCGATTTCCTCGGTGACGCGGACGCCCTGCTCTCGGCGGGGCGCACCTTTGCTGCAGCGGGGAACGAGCTGCACGCGGTCCACATCGTGGACGAGGGTGAGCTCGAACCGGATCCGAGGAAGCTTCTGTTGGCGGATCCGGAGCAGCCAGAGACCCGACGTCCGATGTCGCCGCCGGCACGCGCGATCTATCTCCGCCGCTTCGGCGCCTGGCGCGAGCAGCTCGCGCGGGATTGGCGCGGCGCGGGCGCGTCGTACGTGCTGGCCGTTACCGGCCAGGAGCCGCTCCGCCGGACGATCCGCCGCATCACCAATCCGGAAACGGGCGCGAGGCGGAGCTCCGGGTGACGTTCCTCGCCCCGATCTTCCTCTACATCGGCATGGCCGTCGCGGCGGGCGCGGTGGCACTGCACTTCATCGTCACGCGCCAGCCGACGTCGAGTCCGCTGCCCACGGTGCGCTTCATACCGGTGAGCTCGGTTCGGGTGACGACGGTGGCGCCCGTGCCCGAGGATCTGTGGGTGCTCCTGATCCGGGTGTTGGCCGCGCTGCTCATCGGCGCAGCGTTCGCGCGCCCCGTGCTCGTTCCGGAGCGGCGGCCGGTGGCGCGCGTAGTCCTCGCCGACGTGTCGCGCGGCGTCGCGCAGATCGAAGAAGTGCGCGACAGCAGCCGCAGGCTGCTCGCTGACGGAGACGCGCTCATCGCGTTCGATTCGGCGCCGCGCGAAATCACGAACTTCGCCGATTCGCTGGCCACGCTGCGGAAGTCGGGCGCCGAGGCGAAGCTCTCGCCGGCGCTCATCGCTGCGCTGCGGACGGCGTCCGAGCTGCGCGCGGCCGTCGACTCGATCGAGCTGGTGATCGTCTCCCCGCTACGCGCGAGCGCGCTGGACGGCGCGACGCACGCCGTCCGTGCGCTGTGGCCGGGGCGGGTGCGGCTGGTTCACGTCGCCGCGAGTGCGGACACGCTCGCGCCGCAAGTGGGGATCACTGTGCGCGCGGCGGACAACGACGGCGTCGCCATTGCCGCAAAGGTAGCGGGGATCGCGGCGAGCGATGCAGCGGTCCGCCTTCTCCGCGATACGCCGACGGCGGCTGACAGCAGCTGGGCGGCGGCTGGCCGCCGCGCGCTCGTGCGCTGGCCGGTGGCAGGCGCACCGCCGGGCTGGCGTGCACGTGCCACCGTTGATACGGCGGGCGCCGTGATTGCGGGAGACGCGGCGCTCGTTTACCCGCTCGAACGCCGGTGGGAGCCGGATTCGGCGGCGAGTCCGCTGCGCGTCGTCGCCCGCTGGGTTGACGGCGAGCCCGCGGCGGTCGAGCGGGCGGTCGGCGCGGGGTGCGTCCGCGACGTGGCGATCCCGGTGCCGACGCGCGGTGACCTCGTGCTCCGGCCGAGTCTCGGTCTGCTCCTCCGCGCGCTGGGCGCGCCCTGCGAGAGCACGACGGGGAGCAGCGCGATGGCCCCGGCCGACATGCTCTCTCTTTCGGGCACCGGTCCGCTGGCCGCGAGCGATGCGATCGAGCCGCCGGACACAGTAACCACGCCGCTGGTACCATGGTTGCTCGGCGCGGCACTGTTCCTCGCGCTGCTCGAGCCGCTGGTGCGCCGTGGATCGCCGCCGTTGTGGGACGAAGATCTATCTGAGGAGCCGGTCGATCAGCGGGGCGCGGCATGACGGCGCTCGAACGGGTCCGCCGCGCGCGGTGGCAGCTCCTCGCGGCAGTGATCCTGACTGCACTGCTCTGGGCCGCGACGCTGGCGATGGGAATCATCCTGCTCGCCGCGACCGTCGGCGCGATCGTGTGGCTGCCGCTTGCGGTGCGGGTTGTGATTCTGCCGCTCGCCGCGCTGGCCGCGCTCACCGCCGCCGCGGTCGTGCTCTGGCGCGGCCGGGCGGCGCGGTCGGTGCAACGCGTGGCGCTCTGGATCGAGGAGCGCGAGCCGTCGCTCAAGTTCGCGTTCGTCACGGCGATCGACAACCGTATCGCACCGGAGGAACAGCACCGTGACTTGCACGCGCACGCCGCCGCGGCCGACGTCGAGGGAATCGTGCGGCGGGGCTGGTTGCGTGCGTTGGCGCGCGCCGTGATCTCCTTCGCGCTGGTCGGCGCGGCGCTGGCGATCGTCGCGCCGCGCGAGCTGTTGCGCGCGGCGGGCAGCGACCTGCGGCGCAGCGTCCGGGCGGGCCCGGCCGCGCCGATGGCGAACCGGCTCGCGACGCTTTCGGCGCGCGTCGTCCCGCCTGCCTACACCCGGATGAGCGCACAGACGGTGGACGAGCCGGCGGGTGTCGCGGCACTGATCGGCAGCCGGATCACCTTCTCGGGAAAAGGGGCCGCGGACGGAGTCAGGCAGTTGTTGGGCAACGACACGGTCGAGGCCAGGCGGGATGGCGGCGAGTGGAGCACCGGCGTGACGATGCCCGCAATCCCTGACGTCATCACGCTGCTCGATCGCGACTTCCGCCGGCTGGTGGTCCTCGAGCCGCTCACCGACTCGGCGCCGAGCCTCCGGCTGACGCTCCCGGAGCGCGACACGACCTATCAGACCGTTCCGCGCGGACGACTCGTGATCGAGTCCAGCGCCACGGACGACATCGGACTCGCCTATGGACTCGTCGAGTACATGCTGTCCAGCGGCAGCGGGGAGAGCTTCGACACGAAGCGAACGAACAGCCGCCGGTTCGCCTACGGCAACCGGCGCGCCGGGACGATCCGCGACATTATCCTGCTGGACACCATGCAGCTGGCGCCGGGGATGGTGCTGCACGTGCGGGCTGTGGCGTTCGATTTCAACGATGTCACGGGGCCGGGGAAAGGGGTTTCGGAGACGCGGACGCTGCGCATCGCCGAGCCAATCGACTCTACCTCGATCAACCCGGCGCCGCCGGTGCCGATCGACTCGATGTGGGTGAGCCAGCGGCTGCTCAACATGCGGACTGACACGCTGATCCGAACGCAGCGGCGCATGGAGCGCGCGACGTTCGTCGGCAAGTCATCCGTGTACAGCAATGACCAGGAGGCCATCCGCCAGCGCGTGCTGGCCGTCATCGCGCTGCTGGAGGACACCGGCGTGGGCGACACGTTCGAAACCGAGACGAGCGCTAAGCTCCGGGTGGCGGCGGATCTGATGCGGACGGCGCGCATGCATCTCGGCGTAGCCGAACCCGACACGGCGATGCCGTACATGAAGCGGATCCTCGCCATTCTCGACGAGATCCGCCTGGCGAACCGGTACTACCTGCGCGGGTTGATGACGCCGGTGGCGGTGAACATCGAGCGGGTGCGGCTCACTGGAACGGACAGTGCGTCCGCGGATGCCCGGAGTGCACGTGAGGCGCTGGCCAACGCCAACGCGGCGCTGGCGCGGCGGATCGACGCGGTGGCGGCGCTCGCGCGGACGTCGCCGGCGGCCGCGGCGGACTCGCTGGCATACATCCGCGTGGCCGCGCTGTCGACCGCGCCCGCAGCGGCGGCGGCACTAGCCGACGCCATCGTGACGCTGCGGAGGGGCGGCTCGGCGGAGCGGGCGCTGGCGCGGACGCGGCGGGCGTTGGAGCCGCCACCGCGCACGATCTCCAGCCCAACCGAGTGGGGAGGGATCGCGCAATGAGCGAGTTCGTCTTCGCCACGCTGGAGTACGCGTCCGGCGACTGGGAGAGTGCACCCGCGCTCCCCGAGAATCTCATCGACACCGTGGCCAAGCACACGTCGATCGACATCGCGCCCGTGGGCGTGAACGTCAAGCTCGGCTTCCCCGAGGTGTTCAACTACCCGTTCGTCTGGATGACCGGACACCTGCCGGTGCGCTTCACCGACGCGGAGCGGCGCAACCTGAAACGGTACGTCGAGCGAGGCGGCTTCATCATGATCGACGATCACAACCACGACATCACCGGCGAATTCCACAAGACGGCACATGAGGAGATCGAGCGGACGTTCGGCAGGATGACGCGCTTGAAGAACGACCACGAGCTGTACAGCTGCTTCTTCGTCTTCGAGAACGGGCCGCCGAACACGAACCACGAGCTCAACGGCTGGGGCGACAACCTGCTGCACCGGTATCTGGACGCGGTGCTCGTGAACGGCCGCATCGGGCTGCTATACAGCAGCAAGGATTACAGCTCGGAGTGGAACTTCCACGCGGAGACGAAGCGGACCATGCAGGACGATCCGACGAAATTCGGCGTCAATCTCATCGTGTATGCGCTCACTCGCTGAGCGGGCGCGGGCCGGCGGCGAATGGACGCTGCGCGCGGCGGTGATCGCGTTGCTCGCGTGGTCGCTGGTGATTGCGCTACGCGGCGAGGACAACGGCGGAACAGAGCAAGCCACGTCCAGCGGACTGCGGGCGATGCTTGCCCGATGGAGCACGGTCGTCACGCCGGCGAAGGTGCACGTAACGCTCGACCATCCTCCCTCAGCGCAGGAGCGCGATTGGCTGGGCGCGCTCTCCGCGGCGCGGACCGCCGTCGAATGGAGCGGACCGTCGCTGCTGCCGATCGCGGTTGCGTTCGAGCCGCGCGCGGATCCGGCGCGTGGAGCGGACGTGTCTGTCGCCGCGCCGGCGGGCACCGGCGTCGTGCTGCGCGATACGATCGGCGTGCTCGACAGCGCGACGGCACAAGCGGCGGGATTGCGCGCTTACATACCGAAGCCACGGAGGACGGTGGATGCCGTGGCCGGACCCGTGGTCGCGCGCGCCGCGCCGCGCGATTCGCTCGTGCTCGGCCGCCTGCTCGTGATCGGGCGAGCCGGCTGGGAGACCAAGTTCGTGACCGCGGCGCTCGAGGAGCGCGGCTGGGAGGTGGATGCGCACGTCATCGTCTCCCCCAAGAGCGACGTCCGGCAGGGGAGGATCGACGCCATCGATACGGCGCGGTATTCGGCGGTGCTCGCGCTCGACACGACCGCGGCGCGGTATGGCGAGCAGATCGCGCGGTACGTGCGGAGTGGCGGCGGCCTGGTGCTGTGGGCGCCCGCGGCCCGGACGCGCGCCCTGGCCCCGCTCGCACCGGGCGGCGTGGGGCTTATCATGGAGGACGAAGGGCGCCCGCCGAGCGACAGCGCGCCGCGCGAAGTGCTGGAGGTGGTGCCGATCACGCCGCTGGCTCCCGACGCGATCGCGCTGGAGCACCGCGGCGTCGAGCCGACGCTGGCAGCGCGGCGGGTGGGACCGGGCCGGGTGATCCAGACCGGCTATCTCAACTCGTGGCGCTGGAGGATGGCGGGCGGCGATGATGCGCCGGATCTCCACCGGGACTGGATTGCTGGGCTCGTGGCGCGTGTGGCGTACACCGGGCGGGTCGCGTTGCCTTCTCCGCCGACCGATCCGGCGCCGCTGGCGGCGCTGATCGCCAAGCTCGGTCCGCGGGCGAATGCCGCGATGGGCTCTACGGGATACGATCCCGCAATGATCGCGTGGTGGGTGTTCGCGATTCTGTGCTCGGCACTCATGATCGAGTGGGCATCGCGGCGAGTCCGCGGCGTGAAGTAGTGCGTAGCGCGCGCTCGCTCTCCCTACTGAGGCGATTGACCGTCGTCGCTCTTCTGGCTTCGGTCGGTGGCTGCTGTCACGGCAGACAGATCGTATATACAGATTGGGAGCGCGACCCTAGCGGTAACACCCACGTGACACGGTGCGTGGACGACACCACGGCGCGCGCAAGTGACGCGGCGCGCACTCCACGCATGTAATCACTCTGCCTTCAGCGACGGCCCCGTTCGCATTCCTTGGCGAGAATCACCGGCAAGCGAACGTGTGGTCTCCTCGATAGCGCGTGCTAGTACAGACCGCAGCCGACCGTCTTCCAGCGCGAGAAGGCCGGCTATCGTGCATCCACCGGGTGTCGTCACATCGTCCCTCAACGCGGCTGGATGCCGGCCTGTGCTGAGCACCATCTCGGCCGCGCCGAGCGTCATCTGGGCAGCGAGCTCGGTCGCAATGTCACGCGACAGTCCGCATCTCACCCCACCGTCTGCGAGCGCCTCCAGCACGAGGTATATGAAAGCGGGTCCGCTCGCGGACAGCGCGGTAACGGCATCCAGATGTCTTTCAGCGAGCGTCATGCAGCGCCCCAACGTTGAAAACAGCTCCGACGCCACCGCTAGGTGTGCGGCGGTCGCGGTGCATCCCTTAGCCAACACGGTCATGCCGTGCCCGATCGCACACGGCGTATTCGGCATCGCCCGGATCACGGGTGCTCGATCACCAACGACTTCCTCGATCGCTGGTGTCGTGATCTTGGCCGCGACTGAGATCAGGAGGGGCTTGCTCGCGAATGCGCCGCAAGACACGAGCTCCGCCAGAATGTTCAGTACGTCGTGGGGCATTACGCAGATGACAACGACCGTAGCGCTCGCACACGCTGTCGCACTATCGGTTGCTACAACCACACCGAGGTCGTGAGCCACGGCTCGCGCTGCCGCCGTGTCGATGTCCGTAACCGCGATGCGCTCGGCGGCAATTGCACCGGTGCGGACCATCCCGGTCGCGATGGACCTCCCCATCGTGCCGGCCCCGATGACCGCAATGCGATGATTCGGATAGCGGGTCTGAAAGCGACCTTGAGCCCTTCTCTGGTCGACAGCTGCCGGAACAATGCGTGCGGACTTGTGCGGCGATCTCGATGGGACGTTACGAGACATCGGTATGATCCGGGTGGTTAGCGGATGCGGAGAGGCTGGTTGCCAAAAACAAAATCGCCCCGTTCGGCGCGAGGCTCGAACGGGGCGATTTCCGTCGGACGGAAACCTGGAATGACTAGCTGCTACTCCCCTAGGAGCACGTGCGCGCGAGCGGCGGCCAGCGCAGAAATGCGCTGGGACGAGGGTCGCGGTCGAGGGTTCACGGTGCGGAAAAACATGGTGGAGTCCATCCATTAAGACACGCGAGAGCAACTGAGCCCCTATATGCGCACGTAACGGTGTTCTTGGCTGCTTGATTCCGTGGACCCAGGTTGGCCCTGGACCATGACTGGAGCTGGCGTGCGAGTAGCCAACGCGCCCCTGACCTCGCTCCACCCCACCCCCAGCCCCCGCAGCGCCACTACTATATGGTACAGGAGATCCGGCGACTTCCTCGACGGCAGCCGCGGCGTTCCCCTCGGACAGGGCCATCACCAGCTCGGCGCACTCCTCGCCGAGCTTCTTCGTGCGCAGGTTCCGGTCGGCGAGCAAGACCCGCGTGTAGCTCCCGGACCCATTGCCTGAATCCGTAGCTCGATCTTGAATCGTCGCATCGAGAACGCTGAGCGCATCGGAACGCACGTCGTCACCAAAGCACGAGATCGTTCCCACGTGACACGCAGGTCCCGCCGGAGCGACGCGGGCCAACACCGCGTCACCGTCGCAATCGGCGGTGAGCGATACCACACGCTGAATCGAGCCGCTCGTCGCCCCCTTCCGCCACAGCCCGCGCGTACGGGACATGTAGTGCATCTCTCCGGTCGCGATCGTCCACTCGAACGCATCTCGACTCGCGTGCGCAACCATTACGACGGCTCCGGTCACCGCGTCCTGCGTCACGACCGTGACCAGGCCGCGCTCGTCGTACTTGAGAGTATCCAGATCGAGCGTGCTCACGCTTCACCGTCGGATGAGGTGAGAATGGCGCGAACATCGCCGGCCAACTTTCCGTTGGTCGCGATGACGCCGGCGAAGAACGAGGTCTGCCCGCCGGACCAATCGGTGAAAACGCCACCGGCTTCGGCAATAATGGGGACGAAAGGAGACCAATCCCACACCGCCATACGCGCGTCCACCATACACTCAGCGCGGCCGGTCGCGACGACCGGATAACCGTAACCGTCGCCCCACGTGCGCGCGTGACGGGCCCGCGCCGCGAGCGCGCGCCACTGGCCTGCACGGCCGGCCTCGGCGAGCAGCCGCTCCAGCTTCTGTTCCGGGTCGCCGGCCAGCAGCGGCCGGTCCGCGGCCGCCGCCCCCAGCCGCAGGGCTGCCGTCCGGGGCTCTACTCTAAGGTATATGGTAGGGCCGGCTTGAGGCACAAGTACCCCGATCGCCTCGTTCGAGATCCAGCCGGCACCAGGAGCAACTATAGCGGGGGTGCGGGGCAAGCGCTCGCGGAGCATGGCGATACTAGCTGCTGCAGCCATCGCTGCCGGCGCAGTACCCTACGACACGCTTCAAATCGTTCCAGAAGGTGGGGTACGACACGCTTACACATGCCGGACTCTCGATCTTGATGCGGTTTCCGGGCAACGCCCCAACTATGCCGAAGGCCATCGCGATGCGATGATCGCCCGCCGGATCGATAGTCCCATGTAGCTCCCGCCGCGGCCCCCACACCCTAAGTCCATCTTTCCGCTCTTCGGCTCGCGCACCAATTGCGATCAGATTGCTGACTACGGTCTTGATGCGATCGCTTTCCTTTGCCCGCAGCTCTTCTGCGCCGCTGATCTCGAGATCGACCCCGGCTCCAGCAGCGACGCAGGCGAGTAACGGAAGCTCGTCAATCAACGCTGGCACCTCGGCCTCAGTAATCGCAATTCCGGTCAGAATCCCGGGCAGAACACGAAGTGATCCGACTTCGTCACCGTTGCATGTCTTTGCATCTTCCCGGCTGATAATCGCTCCCATCCCATGCATAGCGCGAAGGAATCCGGTTCTGGTGCTGTTGAGGCACACATCGCTGAGAACCAGTTCGCTTTCGTCTGCGAGTGATGCGAGAGCCACGAAGAACGCAGCTGATGACGGATCCGCAGGCACATCAATCGTGAGAGGGCTCAAGCGTGCGGTGGGGTGAAGAGAAACGTGGTTCTCTCGGTCAACTCTGATATCAGCCCCCATTGACCGCAGCAGTCTCTCTGTGTGATCACGCGACAGGCTCTTCTCGTGGACGCGAACGTCGACGCCGGCGACGAGGCCTGCAAGCAGGATGGCGCCCTTTACCTGTGCGCTCGAGCCGCCCGTGTTCCAGGTCGCGCTTTTCAGGTCGCCTCCGTGCACAATGAACGGCAACCCATCGCCGCCCTCGAATTCGAACCGTGCGCGCATCGCAGTCAAAGGTTCTGCGATGCGTTTCATCGGACGGCGGCTGAGACTTTCGTCGCCAACGAATCGTGCACTGAAGTCGCAAGCCGCCACAACGCCCGCGATCAACCGTGCTGTCGTTCCACTGTTGCCACAGTCGAGCGCACCCCGTGGCGATGTCAAGCCGCGTAGCCCCACTCCCTCAACGCGCATCGAGGTCGACAAAGCTGGAAGCGCAACGCCGAGTGAACGGAGCACGGTCACGGTCGCGCGTATGTCCGCAGCGTCGGATATTCCACGAATATCCGACTCGCCCTCCGCAAGAGCCGCGAGGATGAGCGATCGGTGGGAGATGGACTTGTCTCCCGGCACTCGAAGCTGCCCGCGGACGCTCAACATCCAGACCTGGGGATGCGGTCGACCGCGGTTGTCCCTTCGCGGTGGCGGGTGGTTACGCTCAATCGTAGCATCGGTCCGGCCGTAACGATCGCGCCTTCCGCAAATAGACGTGCTTAACGCCATTCAATGGCAACGTCGTCTCGACGTGCAACAAAACGCGGATGCAAAGCGGAGGTGCGTGCGGAACGGGAATCTCCGTAGCGCACAGACACGGGATGTCGTTCCAGTTCAGGTCGCGCGTCGCCCGAGCGGGAAACTCGCTGCGAATGTCGTGGGTGACGGTGAAAATGGCGCTCACGATCTGCGAGGAATCGAAGGAGTTCTTCTCGCCCATCTCGACCAGCAGCTCTGCCGTCGCTGACCTGACCTCATCCGCCTCATCCTGGTCGATCGTAGTTGCCCCGCGAACCGCCAGAACGCGAGAGTGCTGTGAGTTCTCCTCCCGGTCATGTATTCTTGCTGGCCCCTCGGGCCATGGAGCTGTAGGAGTCGCGCCCGCGCGTTGACTCTTCATCAGAAGCTCTTTCGAGTCACGATGCGAAACAACGTGCGATTGTCGGGCACGTCGTCGATATTCTCCAACACGATGGTCAAGCCGTACCTCGCAGCAGCGGCGCGACCGGCTATCGCAGCCTGCGTGAGGCTACGCCCACTCGCGACGTGTCGAGCCGCGCCTCCCGTGTCGTAGCCCGGAACCGGAGTCAATGCCGGATGGTCGGCGAAGAAGCGTTTGCATTGCGCGATTGCCATGGGATGGCTCATCACGGTGCGAATTGTGTCGAGCCGCGCTCCGGGAAGAGCCAGGAGACAGTTGCGAATCGGAAACAGGATCTCTCTCACAACCCTGAGATCATCCGCTTCTGCCAGAGCTGCCTCGCTCTCCACGACCGGACCAGCAATCGCGTTTCTGATCGGCAGGACACCGAATTCAACGCTTCCCGTGCTGACTTCTCGAATGACCGCTCGGAAATCGCGCTGCGGACACGATTGCGCCGATCCTTGCCAGACATGGGCGATCACCTCGTCGCTGTAGGCACCGTGCTCCCCCTGGAAAGCAACCCGCTGTATAGGTGCTTTCACGCTGGTACTGCCTCGGACCATCGGTTCGCGCCCAGCACTCTCTCGCTCGTACCGTGACTCTGCTCGCGAACGTCGCGCTCCGCCGCCAGAGCGTAGCGACGGATGGTTTCCATAACGCGCTCGAATGCGGGGATGGTGAGCGACTGCGGCCCATCGGATTTTGCTGTCGACGGGTCCGGGTGCACTTCGATGATGAGTCCGTCCGCCCCGACCGCAACGGCAGCGCAAGCCAGGGGCCCAATGATGTCTGCTCTGCCGGCCGCGTGACTCGGATCAACTATCACGGGAAGGTGGGTCTCGGACTTGAGCACCGGGACCGCCGAGAGATCGAGAGTGTTGCGGGTTGCGGTCTCGAAGGTGCGAATGCCCCGCTCGCAGAGCACTACTCGAGGATTCCCTTGAGCCATGACATACTCCGCCGCGAGCAACAAGTCGTTTATCGTGGCTGACAGACCGCGCTTCAACAGAACCGGCTTCCCGCTTCTCCCAACCTCCGCAAGCAACGCGAAATTCTGCATGTTGCGCGCGCCTACCTGCAGCAAGTCTGAGTATTGACTGACAAGCTCGACCTGGCGGGTGTCCATTACTTCCGTAGCGACAGGTAGTCCGGTTTCGGCACGAGCTTCCGCGAGCATCTCGAGTGCTTGCTCACCGAGCCCCTGGAACGCATACGGCGATGTCCGCGGCTTGAACGCACCGCCTCGCAGCATCGACGCTCCTGCCGCCTTTACGGCCCGGGCGGTCTCGAGCAACATCGCTTTGCCTTCGACCGCACAGGGGCCGGCGATCACGACGAGACTGCGACCGCCGATCACGCAATCATCGGTGACCGTAACTTCGCTCGCGTTCTTGATGACATTCGTTTGCCGCGCAACAAGCTTGTAGGACTGCATCGGACGTTGGATTGGAGGAAACAAAAAAAGGCCCCCGTGTTCGGGAGCCTTGGAGAGGCATGCAGGAAGAAGCGTCAGCTTCTAGTTATACGAATGCACGCGATCTGGCCCCCGGGGTTGGCCCCGAAAAAAACCAGATAAAATAGAAGTTGGTGGCGAGCATTCTCGGCATTGTACGGCAATTGTATGTGTGCTCAGAAAAATGCGCAAGTGCATGGATCGACAAAATTCGGAGTACAAGAAGCGAGTCCGCGTGATCGCAAAAAGAATCGGTCGATGACGTAGGGGTATAGCGCGTTTCGCGCGTCGTTTTACGCATCACACCGCGCATCGTTTCTGTCTCGACGGCCCGGTTCGCTGGCGAGACCTCTCATCGCACGCGCGGGCGGCGCAGCAAAAGTGGCCTCTTTTATCTCTGCGTCCGAAGTAGTCTCCGTTGACTCCATGACCAACCTCCCGTACCCGATAAGAGTTGAGTCGGGCTCTTTTGCCGGCCTCGGTGGTCTTGTCAGGGAGGTCGCGCCTGCGCACAGGTACGCGATAATCACTGACGCGAACGTGGCCCACCTGTACGGAAAGGCGGCCGCGTCATCTCTCGGAATAGATCAGGCGGATGTACTCGTCATTCCGGCGGGAGAGTCCAGCAAGACTCGCGCAACGTGGGGCTGGCTCACCGACGGGCTGATCACGCGCGGATTTGGCCGCGACTCTGCCGTCATATCGCTCGGCGGGGGAGTCGTTCTCGATCTCGCCGGGTTCGTCGCCGCGACGTACATGCGCGGCATCCCGATCGTCCACGTGCCGACCACGCTCCTTGCGATGATCGACGCCTCGATCGGCGGAAAGAGCGGCGTCGACACGGTGTTCGGGAAGAACCTGGTGGGCGCGTTTTACCGGCCGAACGGTGTACTCGTTGATCCGCTGTTCCTTGAAACGTTGCCGCGCAACGAGCTCCGAACGGGATTCGCCGAGGCGCTGAAGCATGGGGTCATCGCCGACCGGCATTACTTCGACTCGGTCGTGAGCGCGATGACTGGCGTTCTCAATGGTGCAGCGGCGGGTGAGTCACTCACGAGGCTGATCGAGGGCAGTGTAGCGGTCAAGGCAGGGATCGTAGGTCGTGACGAACGCGAGGATGGCCTAAGGAAGATCCTCAATTTCGGGCACACAGTCGGCCACGCGGTCGAAATGCTGAGTGGTTACACGCTGGCGCATGGTGAAGCGGTGGCCATCGGAATGACTGTCGAGTCGAGAGTCGCCGAACGGGCCGGAGTAGCCATCAGTGGCACTGCTGCGGAGATCCGGAATGCTGTGGTCGCGGCCGGCCTTCCTGGTTCCGTGCCCCGAGGGATGTCCGCGGATCGAATTCTCGAAGTAATGCGCTCCGACAAGAAGACGCGCGGAGGATTTGTGCACTACTCTCTCCCCAGGTCGATCGGTGACATGGCCGGATCGGAATCCGGGTGGACGGTGGCGGTCAAAGACACGATCGTGAGAGAGGTTCTGCTGTGAAGCCATACATCGATTGAGCGGCTAGTTCGACCCAAGGCCGCGGCGAAACAATAGGATTGACAAGTTCGGGCTGACTCCTGACCATTGCTTCAATGCCTATCGGCCTGACCCACCAAACCGGTGATCCGGCCCCCATCCGCGGTTTTTTTGAGCAGCAGGGGTGGGTTGCGCGCATTCGAGCCGGTGATCACGCGGCATTCAAGGCTCTCGCAGCCAGTGCGCCCCTGACCTCGCTCCACCCGACGCCCACTCCTCGAAGCGCCACTACTATATGGTATAGCAGGTCCGCGGCCTCCTCGACCGCAGCCGCGGCGTTCACCTCGGACAGCGCCATCACCAGCTCGGCGCACTCCTCGCCGAGCTTTTTTGTGCGCAGGTTCCGGTCTGCGACCAAAACCCGCGTGTAGCTCCCGCTGCTATCACTCGAATCGCCGGCCCGCTCCTGCACCGTCGCGTCGAGGACGCTGAGCGCATCGGAACGCACTTCGTCTCCAAAGCACGAGATCGTTCCGTCGTGACACGCCGGCCCCGCCGGAACGACACGCGCCAATACCGCATCACTGTCGCAGTCGGCCGTGAGTGACACCACGCGCTGAGTCGCGCCGCTGGTCGCTCCTTTCCGCCACAGTCCGCGCGTGCGAGACAAATAGTGCATTTCTCCGGTTTCTACCGTCCACTCGAGCGCATCACGGCTCGCGTGCGCGACCATCAGAACGACGCCACTGACCGCGTCCTGTGTCACGACCGTGACCAGGCCGCGCTCGTCGTACGCGAGACTATCGAGATCGAGCGTGCTCATGCTTGACCATCCGATGCGGTGAGAATGGCGCGAACGTCGTTGGCCAACTTTCCATTGGTCGCGATGACGCCCGCGAAGAACGAGGTCTGTCCTCCGGACCAATCGGAGATAACTCCGCCAGCCTCAGTAATGATCGGGACGAAAGGCGACCAATCCCACACCGCCATCCGCGCGTCCACCATGCACTCGGCGCGGCCGGTCGCGACAAGGAGATAGCCGTAGCAATCGCCCCACGTGCGCACGTGACCGGCGCGCGCCGAGAGAGCGCGCCACTGGCCTGCACGGCCGGCCTCGGCGAGCAGTCGCTCCGCGGTCGTGAGCACCATCGCCTGGTCGAGCGTAGCGCGGTCGGACACGCGGACGCGCGATCCGTTCCACCAGCAACCCGCTCCGGGCGCAGCGGTGATCCACTCACCCAGCGCGGGAAAGACTGCGCAACCGGCGAGAATGTTATCACTTTCGACTACCGACACCAGCGTACCCCAGAGCGGTACGCCGCTCACGAAGGAGGCCGTGCCGTCGATAGGATCGAGGATCCATTTGCGTGGTGCCTTCGGCCGGACCTCGCCGCACTCCTCGCCGAGTATCCCGTCGTCGGGGAAGTTTATCTCGAGCCACGATCGCATGGCTTCTTCCGCAAGCCGATCCGCGACAGTGACCGGCGAGCCGTCGAATTTCGTGTCCACCGCGGTCCGCCGCCCGAACCAGCGCTGAGCGACGTCGCCGCCGACGCGTGCGACCTCGAGTGCAACTCTGGATAGCTCGTTCATGCGGCGGTCTCCAGTCTCACAGGAATTCCCGCCGCGGCCACATCGGCCTTGAGTGCGGCGATGGTCGTGATGCCATCGTGTACGATGCCGGCAATCAGGGCCGCGTCAGCCATGCCGTCCACGAATGCCGCGACTACGTGCGCCGCGGTACCCGCTCCTCCGGACGCGATCACCGGAACACGGGACACCGCGCGCACCGACCGCAGCAGCTCGAGATCGTAGCCTTCACGCATCCCGTCACAATCGACGCTCGTGACCAGCAGCTCGCCGGCGCCGCGGGCAACGCACTCGCGTGCCCAGTCGACTACGTCGAGGCCGGTGATACGTGACCCACCGTGGGTGTACGCGCGCCATGATTCGGTGTGCCGCCGCGCGTCGATACTCACGACCACGCACTGGGAGCCGAACTGATCCGCTGCACGTGAGATCAGGAACGGGTCGGCGACCGCCGCCGAGTTGATGCTGACTTTGTCGGCGCCGCTCCGGAGCAACTGCCGGACGTCGGCGATCGTGCGGATCCTTCCGCCGACGGTCAGCGGTACCGAGAGTTTGTCCGCGGTCCGGCGCACGACATCCAGCATGGTCCGCCGGCCCTCGGCGTATGCAGAGACGTCGAGCAGCACGACCTCGTCCGCCGAGTCGCGCTCGTACCGGACGGCGAGCTCCGCAGGATCGCCTACGTCGCGCAGCTGCTCGAACTTCGTTCCCTTCACGACGCGCCCCACGGCCACGTCGAGACAGACGATGATTCTTCGAGTCAGCACGAGCCGTCCTTTAGAATAGGCACGCCCTTCATGCTCAACGGACCGCCGGTGTCCTCGCGCAGCGCACTGCGCAGCGCGAGTCCCAGCGCCTTGAACGCGGCCTCGACGATGTGATGGCGGTCGCGCCCGCGAAGAACACGGATGTGCAGCGTGCAACGCGCGTTGTCGGTAAACGAGCGCATCCAGTGATCATACAAATCGCTCGGCAGATCACCGCTGTAGTACGGGCGCCCGCCGAGATCCACGACGACCTGCACGAGGGCGTCGTCCATCGGAATGGTTCGCTCGGCAAACCGGGCAGCGCCAGGACTCGCCAAGCTGGCGACGGCGGAACCGTACACGATCCCGACGTCTTCGATGAGATGGTGCTTAAGATCTGCCTCCGCTTCGATCGAACCGTTCAACCCGGCATACCGAGTGAGCGTAGCCAGCATGTGATCGAGAAAAAGAACGCCGGTTTGCACGACCGTCGCACCGTCGCCGATGGCGAGGCCAATGGCCACGCTGGTCTCGCGTGTCTTTCGCGTTATCGTCTTCATGCCGCGAACTCCTTCACGAGTGCGACCGGATCGAGAGCGCCGCTGTATAGCGCGGTCCCGATCACCACGGCCGAAGCGCCCGCGCCTTCGAGCGCGCGCAGATCGTCCAGCGACGCGATACCACCGGCGGCGATTACGGGGTGCCGGGTTTGCGTCTTCACCGACTGGATGAGGGGAATGTCGGGGCCGGCGAGGAGGCCCTCGCGATGCACGGCGGTCACGAGGATGCCACCCAGCGGCAGCTTATCCATGCGGGTCAACATCGCGTCGATGGTAACTGGTGCCGCGCGCAGCCATGCATCGGTCACAGGCTGGCGGTCGCGGACGTCCAGCGCCAACACAATGCGACCGGGGTATCGTCCGGAAACGTTCGCCAGCCACGGTGCGTCGCGGAGCGCGCGCGTGCCGATGACGACGGACGCCGCACCGGCATCCAGCCAGGCGCGCACGGCGTTCTCGTCACGCACTCCGCCGCCGAACTGAACGCGCGTGGTCGTGGCGTAGATGATTCTGCGCGCAAGCTTGGTGTTTCCGCGGCGGCCGGCCGCGGCATCGAGATCCACGAGGTGCAGCTCGGTGAAACCGGCGGATTGCCAGCGGCGCGCGACTCGCATGACGTTCGGAATCCGGACGCACTCGCGGTCGAAGTCGCCGCCGACGAGCTGCACGCAGCAGCCGTCGCGCAGGTCGATCGCGGGTATCACGCGCATCGCTCGACCTCCTTGATCCAGGTGCGGAGAAAGGCACGGCCGGCCTCGCCGCTCTTCTCGGGATGAAACTGAACGCCAGTGGTGCGAGCTGTCTGCACGAGCGCCGGGAAGCGGTCGCCGTCGCAATCCGTCCAGCCACCGACGGCGGAGGGGTCGTTGGGACGGCAGGCGTAAGAGTGTGCGAAGTACATCGGCTGCGAGTCGGAGAGGAGCGGGCTGGCGGTCGCCACGGTGTTCCATCCCATGTGCGGGACGCGGTCTCCCGTAAGGCGCGTGCTGCACCCCCCGATGAGCCCAATACCCTTGCCTTGACCTTCCTCGCTGCCATGAAAGAGGAGCTGCATGCCAAGGCAGATGGCGAGACAGGGGAGGCCGTCCGCGAGCGCAGCGCGCAGCTCCTCCCGAACCGGCGCGAGCTGCCGCGCTGCGGCGGAGAATGCTCCGACGCCCGGCAGGACGAGCAATTCGCTCGCGAGGGCTTCACGCGGATTGTCGGTTACCTCGATGGAGAGGCCAAGACTCAGCAGCCCGCGGGTAAGCGAGTGGACGTTGCCGACGCCGAAGTCGAGGACGGTGGCGATCACTTTTGCGTTGCTCTTCGGAGGGCAGTGAGGCACCTGTCCATGATCGGCCAGGGGGCCATCGCGATGCGGATTGCATCGCCGATTCCCGTGAGATTCTCGAACATCCGCGCGCGCACGCGGACAGCCTGCAGCTCTTTCGCTGCTGCGCGCACGTCCACGCCCGTGACTAGCACGAAGTTCGCCTGGCTGGGCAGGGCACAGATTCCGGCGGAGGCCAGCTCGGAAAGAAAGCGGGCACGCAGCGCCCTGGTGTGGCTCACGCACACCTCCACCCACGGCAAGCCACACTCGAGCGCGGTCAGCGCGGTCTGTTGCGCGATGGCGTTGACGGAATACGGCGCGCGAACGGCATCGAGCGATGCGATCAGTGCGGGCGACCCGACTGCGTAGCCGACTCGAACCCCGGCCAGGCCGAACGCCTTGGAGAACGTGCGGAGCACGAGCAGGCGGTCCGACGATTCGACAAGATCGATGTTCGAGCGATCGGCGAATTCGATGTACGCCTCATCGAGGATGACGATGCCTCGAGTGATCATCAGCAGACGCTCCAGGTCTGCGCGATCGATCACGCCGCCGGTGGGGTTGTTCGGCGAGCAGACGTACACAACGTCCGCATCCGCCCGCGCCAACGCGCGTATGTCTGGGCTGTAATCCGGCGCGAGAGGCGTGGGAATCGTGATGAGCCGGCTGGAGCGCGCGAATTGCTCGACTGTTGGGAAGGTCGGATCGGGATACGCCACGCGCGCGCCGGGACGCGCAAACGCGCGAAAGGCGGCGTCGATCAGCTCGTCCGAGCCGCACCCGACAGCGATCGAGGCCGGCTCGAAGCTGACGTGATTCGAAATCGCTGATCGAAGTGATGCGCCCTGTGCGGCCGGATATTCCGAGAGAATGTTTGCCGGAAGCTCCGAGAGGAACGCCCTGACGTCCGGCGGCGGTCCCCAGAAGTTGGTGTTGTAGCTGAGGTCCGCGATCGCCGAGCCATTTTTCGTGAGGATCGTCATGCCGCCTCCATTGGCTGTGATTTGTTGCCGGGTCCGACCGCAGACAGCCACGCCGCCCGTGCATGGCCGTTCAACCCTTCGGCGTCCGCGATGACGGCGACGTCCGGGGCGAGCGACCGCCGAGCGTCCGGGGAAACCCACTGCAGCGTGGTGAAGCGCATGAAGTCGCTGGTCGAGAGTCCGGACCAGCTCCGCGCCGCGCCGCCCGTCGGAAGCACGTGGTTGGCGCCCGTCAGGTAATCGCCGAACGCGACTGACTGCCCCACGCCGATACAGATCGTACCGGCGGTCGTGATCTGCATTGCAACGTCACCCGGATCGGATAGCGCGAGGAGGAGGTGCTCCGGGGCGAACGCGTTGGCGAACGCGACCGACTCGTCCAGCGATGCAGTCAGGATCCCGCCTGATCTCCGCAGCGATTCCGCGATTATGGCTCTGCGCGGAGCGGAGGCCATCTCGGCCGCGACTCCGCCCAACACCGCTCTGGCCAGCGCCTCGCCAGGGACGATCGCGATCGCTATCGCGTCGGCATCATGCTCGGCTTGCGCGATGAGCTCCGCCGCGATCTGTGCGGGCGACGCCGTGCCGTCAGCAAGGATGAGGACTTCGCTCGGGCCGGCCGGACAATCGATTGGGACGACGTCCGCCAGGCGTCGCTTCGCCTCGGCGACGTATGCGTTCCCCGGTCCGACGATGCGATCCACGCGCGGGATGCTCTGCGTGCCGAACGCCATCGCCGCGATCGCGCCCGCTCCGCCGACGGCGAATACGCGGCTGGCGCCCGCAAGCTCGGCGGCAGCCAGCGTAACCTGGGCGGGAAGACCGTCGGCGGTCGGCGGTGCGCACACAATGATCTCGGGGACGCCGGCAACGCGCGCAGGAACCACGGTCATGATCACGCTGCTCGGGTACGCTGCGCGGCCGCCGGGCGCGTAAACGCCGACTCGGCGGATCGGATCAGCTCGCCGGATGATTGTAATCCCGGGTTCCGGCGAGACCTCTATCGTGCGCGGCTTGGTCGCAGTGTGCACAGTCGCGACGTTGCGCAAGCCGCGCTCGAGCGCGCAGCGCAGGTCGGGCGGGATCTTCGACAACGCGGCGCGCCATTTTGCGCGAGGAACCTCCAGCGAGTCTGCCTTTGGCTCGCCCAGGTCCCGCGCGACATCCCGCAGCGCGGCGTCGCCCCGCTGCGAGACGTCGGTGATGATCCCAGCGGTCGTCAAGCGAACAAGGTCGGAGGTTTGCCGCAGGAGCCGCCGCTCCAGTATTGCGCGGTCTTTCTGCGCGAGATCGCGGAGCGCTCCCGTCCACCGCAGAACGGGTGTCGTCATGGCATCAACCGCTCGATGCGGGTGACGAGGATCGCGCGCCCGCCGAGCCCCTTGATGTCCGCCACCGCGCGGTACACGCGACTTGCCGGCACGACCGCGTGCACGGCGACCATCGAGCCGCCGTTCAGAATCTCCGAAATCGTGGGGCCGTCCATGCCGGGGACGGCTGATTTGAGATCGCCGAGCCGGTCGCGCGGGACGTTCGCCATCAGGTAGCGCATTCCGCGGGCGCGGAGGACGGACTCGAGCGCGATTCTGACGTCGCCAACTGCACTGGCGGTCGGGTAGCCCGTGTCGCGGACGATCAGGCGCGCCGTCGAAGTGAGCACCGTGGCGATCTCACGGAGCCCGTTCCCGCGCAGTGTCGAGCCGGTGGAGGTGAGATCCACGATCGCGTCGGCGATTCCGAGCCGCGGGGCGCTTTCCGTAGCACCTGAGACCGGAACCAGCTCGACCGACTTGCGCGCACGGGCGAAGTAGTCGGCGGCGAGGCGGGGGAATGCCGTGGCGATGCGCGTACCGGGAGGGATCTCTTCTATAGAAGTGATGTCGCTCTCCTCGCGCGCGGCGACGACGAGCCGGCACTCGCCGAAGCCGAGGTCGAGCGCACACTCGAGCGGGCGGGCTGACTCGAGCACGAGGTCCCAGCCGGTCACGCCGGCGTCGGCGGCGCCGTCGGCGACGAACTCGGGGATGTCCTGGGCGCGGACGAAGATCGCCTCGATGTCGTCCCCGATCATGGAGCTGAGCGCGCGCTCCGGCCGTGCGGCGCCGAGCCCGGCTTCGTCGAGCAGCTCGAGCGTGGCGTCAGCGAGTCGTCCTTTATTGGGCAGTGCTAGTCGGATCATGGAATGGTCAAATGATTGGTGCCGGATGCAAAAAGCCCGTCGCGTCGCGACGGGCTTTCTGGCATAACAGGGGACATCGCCGGGTCCAGCGCTCCGATTACAATCCCCCACACATGACAAGCCGCCGCGATCGATTGTCTCGATCATGGGTGTGCCGACGGTGCCACTTATGAGTCACAGAGGAGTATTGCATGACGAGTGTGTGGAGGGGCGGATGCCCCGATATGAGTAAGACGCCTGAGGAGGCGTAAACCCCTATACGAGCTTTTGACAGGGCTTGGCATTGTCCCGCGGAGCGTGCTACGGTGAGCTCCCCCAGTCGCGCCTACGCTTCGCTCGCAAACAGCGCTCGCTCGCTAAGACGGCGCTTTGGGGGAGCCCACCGCGAGCACGCTCCCATGCCTGGAGTGCCGGAGCGCCGGCGCTCCGCGCGCCTGGTCGAGCTACGCATCTGCGACGTGAAGGCGGCCGTGTTTGCGCGATTTTGGCGCAGGACGCACGACGATTTCCACGTCGTGCCCAAGGGCCGTGAGAAAGGCCAGCAGGCGTTGCGTGGAGAAGCCGCCGAAGCGCCCCCGCAGCATGCGCGAGACTTTCGGCTGGTCAATACCCATGAGCGCCGCGGCTGCCTGGGGCGCGCTTATTCGCCTACGACTGAGGGGATTTCGTGATTCTCTTACGTTACGGGCGCCCTATCGTGGCGGATGCCGTATGAAGGAGATAGAGTATGGCAATGGCGATCAGCGTACCCCTCTATACCGTGGACGATCTCGACGGATTCCCACGCGATGGGAACCGGTACGAGCTGCTGGACGGTGTGCTGCTCGTGACGCCGGCCCCGTCGATGTCGCACCAACTGGTCGCGAGTCGGCTGCAGCTTCGGCTCAGCAACGCAGTCATGTTGCCGGGCATGGCGAACGTCGTCGGTCCGGGAGCGGTGGTGCTACTGCCGAAGACCCAGCTCGAGCCCGACATACTCGTGTTTCCCGCGGGCATTCGCGCCAGCGCTCACTGGCGCGAGGTGCACGAGCACTGGCTCGCGGTCGAGATCCTGAGTCCTTCGTCGCGCGTCTACGATCGCGAGTTCAAGCGCGACGCATATCTGGCGCTGGGCGTTCGCCAGGTGTGGTTGGTGGACCTGCCGGACAGGAGCGTCGAGGTGTGCCGAGGTGCGGGGGATAGTGAGACGGTGCGTGACGTCGTGCGGTGGCGCGTGCCGGGGATTGACACGCTCGTGTCCATCGGACTCGAGGAGATCTTTGCTGGTTTGTAGCTCGTAAGGGCTGGGACAAACACAACCCTGGCTTTCATGTAGTTTCCCACGGCTGAACGACAGAGGGTCTCACCCCGTTGGCGCTACGCTTCGCTAGCACGCGCCACGGGATGAGACCCTCTCTTCGTTCAGCTCAGGCTACGATTCGTACTGCCTCGCAAAGCGGACGGCGAGGTAGATCCCGAGGCCGGTGCCGACCATGCTCACCATGAAGGCGGTCATGATCCCGACCTTCGCGCCGAGCCACCAGCCCAGCCAGCCGCCTATAGTGGCGCCCACGAACGCTGCGAGCTTCTTCACGCCCGCTCCGGCTTGATTCTTCCCATGAGTCTAGTTTAGCTGGTGGACCTTCGACGCCTGGGAGAATTCCTATCCGGATGCTTGTGGTGCGGTGGCGGCGATGACGCGAACCCGGAAGCTGGCGATCACTGCCGCGGTGCTCGTCGGCATGTCCGCGGGGCTGGGCTTCTTCACGTTCGGCTACGCCAAAGGGGCGTCGTACCTCACCAACGACCCGGCGGCGTGCGCTGAACATCAACCGGTCGTGCCAGACCTGTCACAAGGTCACGGAGGACGAGCTGCGGCAGCGGGTGCATACGATCCAGGACCGGACGCAGGAGCTGCGAAACGTGGCGATCGACGCGGTGCTCAACCTGTCGCGCGGGATCGCGGCGGCGGCGCGGGCCGACAGCGGCAACCGGAATCTCGCCGCCGCGCGGGACTACCAGCGGAAGGCGCAGTTCTTCGCCGATTTCGTGGAGGCGGAAAACTCGATGGGATTCCACGCGCCGCAGGAAGCGGCGCGGATCCTCGCGCGCTCGATCGACTACTCGCGGATGGGGGAGCTGGCGTTGCGCGGCTCGGCACCGAACAGGGCCGCTCCGTGAGGCGCCGAGATAGCCTACTCCTGCAGCACTTTCCGGAAGTAGTCGGGTAGGCTCACAGACAAGGGTGAAAGCTCCGCGGCGGGCTGCCATTCGATCCGATCGGTCAACAGCTCCGGCCGATCGTCGTCCGGCCGCCATCGTTCAACGAGCCGGGCGTCGAGGTCGACGATCCAGTACTCCGGCACGCGCTGGCGCTGATATAGCCGGCGTTTGGTGATCCGGTCCGCGCGGGCGCTGCTCGGCGAGATCACCTCGACCACCAGCAGCAATCCACCCAAGTCGGCATACGACCGGGGACGGCGACCCTCCAGCAGCGGCGCTACGAAGATATCGGGCTCGACCACAGTGCGGTCGTCGTACTCGACGTCGGCCGGCGCGATCACGGTCAGGCCAATGCGGAATCGGTCCACGTAGTCCGCGATCAGCCGGGCGAGCTCGAACGTGGCGAGCTGGTGGGGAAGCGCCGGCGACGGCGTCACCAGCAGCTGTCCCTCGACGAGCTCGTATCGATTGCCGTCCGCGGGCAGATCGCGCCACCGCTCGACGGTCCACTCCGGTGCTGTCTCAACCATACCCATACTCTAGGCTCTCCGGGGCCGAGCTGGCAAGGGCTCACAGTTGGAGCCTGGCCTCCTGAGGGCACGCCGGCGTAACCGTTCCTCTGCCGCCCGGAGCCTAGGACTGCGGTGGACGCGCATCAGTTGTTTTGTCTTGCGCCCGGTTTAATTAAGCGATTAATTAAAACCATGCCCCGGAAGGACTCCAAAGAGATCATCCTCGACGCAGCGGAGGCGCTGTTCGCCAGCCGCGGCTTCGACGCGACCACGATCAAGCAGATCGGAACGCGCGCGAAGGTGAACCCCGCGCTGCTGTACTACTACTTCGGCGACAAGAAGGCGCTGTATCGGGCCGTCCTGGCGCGCCTCATCGGCGGACTGGCCGAGACACTCGGCGGACGACTCCGCGATGCCCGCACTCCTGGGGACGCGATCCACGCCGTCGTAGAAGCCCAGATGGAAGTCCTCGGCGCGCACCCCGACCTCGCGCGGATCTTCGTCCGCGAGATGGTCGAGCACCGCGGGGAGAACGCGGCCGACCCGATCTCGGATTCGATGACCAGGGTGTTCTCGCGGCTATGCGGGATCATCGAGCAGGGCCAGCGCGCGGGCTTGTTCCGCAAAGAGCTTGATGCGCGTTTCGCCGCGATCTCGGTGGTCTCGCAGGTGGTGTACGTTCACGTCGCCCGCCCGGCCGTCGGGATGCTGCTCGGCGAGGGCCGCAAAGGCGTTTCGGAGAAAACCATGAAGAAGTTTGGGGCGCACGCCGTCGAGTTCGCGCTGGCCGCGCTCGAGGAGCGGCCGCGCGGACGGGCGCGTGTTGGCCGGCTCAAGCGCGCGAGCGCGCTCCTGCTGCTCCTCGCGGGCGTCGCCTGCGCGGGCGGCGACGACGGCCGCATCGAGGGCACGGGCACGATAGAAGTCATGGAGATGGACGTCGCATCGCTCATCCCCGCCCGCGTCGCGCGCGTACTGGTGGACGAGGGGCAGAGCGTGCGCGCCGGCGACACGCTCGCGCTGCTCTCCCAGGCGGCCACCAGCTCCGAGGTCGAGGTGCGGCGCGGGGCGCTGCAGCGTGCCGAGGCTGTGCTGCGGGATCTCGAGGCAGGGTCCCGGCCGGCCGAAGTGCGGCAGAGCTCGGCGGAGGTCACGGCCGCTGAAGCCGAAGCGGCGAGGCTCGCGCGCGACTACTCCCGCGCGCAGGCGCTGTACGACGGGGGCGCGATCTCGCGGCAGGAGCTGGAGGCGGCGCGCACGCAGGCCACCGTCGCGGCGCAGCGCGCGAGCGCCGCGCGGCAGGGACGACAGCTCGTCGTCGAGGGCATGCGGCCCGAGCGGATACGGGCGGCTCGGGCCGACGTCGCCACCGCGCGCGCCGCGCTCGACGCCGCCCGCGGCACCGCCGCGGAGCTCGCGCTCACCGCGCCCGTGAGCGGCACGATCATCCGGCGCCTCGCGGACCCCGGTGAAACGGTGGCTGCGGGCGAGCCGGTCGTCACGCTGGGCAAGACGGATTCGCTGTGGGTCAGGATCTATCTGAGCCCGACGGCTGTGGCGCGCATCCGCGTGGGCGACGAGGCGAGAGCGACGCTCGACGACTTCCCTTCGCGCCGCTTCACCGGCAGTGTCGCGGCGATAGCGTCGCGCGCGGAATTCACCCCGCGCGTCGCGCTCACCGAGCGGGAGCGCGCGGATCTGCTGTTCGGCGTCAAGGTGACGCTCGTGGACGCGACCGGCGCTCTCAAGGCGGGGCTTCCGGTGACTGTTCGCATAGAGCCAGGCCGTTCCGGCGCGGCCGCGCCGTGACATCGTGAGCACCGCCTTGGATACGGTCGCGACGGAAGTCGCGGTGCAGACGCGCGGGCTGCGCAAGACGTTCGGTCCGGTAGTCGCTGTGGAGGGGCTCGACCTCGAGATCCGCCGCGGCGAGGTGTTCGGCGTGCTCGGCCCGAACGGATCCGGGAAGACGACGACCATCCGCATGCTGTGCGGGCTGCTCACGCCGAGCGCGGGCGACGCCACGGTCGTCGGCTACGACCTGCGCTCGCAGCAGTCGGAGATCCGCCGGTCGATCGGCTACATGTCGCAGCGGTTCGGCCTGTACGACGATCTCACGGTGCGGGAGAACGTCAGATTCTACGCCGCGGTGTACGGGCTGCGCGGCGCGGCGCTGGACGCGCGCATCGTCGAGCTGTTCGAGCAGCTGGAGCTGACTCCGCGCGCGGAGCAGCTCGCCGGCAAGCTGAGCGGCGGCTGGAAGCAGAAGCTCGGGCTCGCTTGCGCTACCGCGCACCATCCGAAGATGCTCTTCCTCGACGAGCCGACGGCGGGTGTGGACCCCGCGGCGCGGCGCCGGTTCTGGGAGATCATCTACGATCTGGCGCGCGACGGGACGACCGTGCTGGTCACCACGCACTACATGGACGAGGCCGCGCGCTGCCAGCGGCTCGCGTTCCTCTCACGCGGACACCTGATAGCGCAGGGGACCGCCGCCGAGATCCCGGCGCAGTTCGGTGAGCGAACCATCGAGGACGTCTTCATCGAACTGCAGCGGCGCGACGAAGGCGAGGCGGCGTGAGCGTGCTGGCGCGCTTTCGCCGGGCCGGGTTGTGGCCGATGCTGCGGAAGGAGTTCATCCAGCTGCGACGCGACCGGCTGACGCTCGCGATGGTGGTAGTGCTGCCCGCGGTGCAGCTCCTCCTATTCGGCTACGCCATCCGGACCGAAGTGCGGAACCTGCCGACGGTCGTGCTGGACGAATCGCAGAGCAGCGAGAGCCGCGCGCTCATCGACGTCATGCGCAACACCGGCAACTTCCGTGTCATCGGGAGCGTGGCGAGCCGAGCGGAGGTGCGCCGCGTGATCGAGCGTGGGGAAGCGAGCGCGGCGGTGATCATCCCGCCGGATTTTGCCGCCAATCTGAAGCGCGGGCGCAGTGCGACCGCGCAGATAGTGGTGGACGCGGCGGACCCGATGGCCGCCTCGGCGGCGATCTCCGGCGCGGCGCTCGCGGGCGCGGCTCGCAGCTCGGCGATTCTCGCGCAGCGTACCGGCGGCCAGCCGCCGCTGGAGGTTCGTGTCCGGCCGTGGTACAACCCGGGGATGCGCTCCGAGGCGTACATCGTTCCCGGCGTGATCGGCGTGCTGCTGTCCATCACGTCGCTGGTGGTAATGAGCCTCGCCGTCGTGCGCGAGCGGGAGCGCGGAACGCTCGAGCAGCTCGTGGTGACTCCGCTGGGCAGGACCAGCCTGCTGCTGGGGAAGGTGCTGCCATTCGTCGCGGTCGGGTACGTACAGATGACCGTCGTCCTCGTGCTCGGGAAGCTGGTGTTCGACATCCCCGTCCGCGGGAGCCTGCTGCTGCTGTACCTGATTGCCGGCGCTTTCATTACAGCGAACCTGGGGATCGGGCTGCTCATCTCGACGGCGGTGAAGTCGCAGGTCCAGGCCACTCAGCTCGGGTATTTCGTGATGCTGCCGAACATCCTGCTGTCGGGGTTCATGTTTCCGCGGGAGTCGATGCCGGAGATCGCGCAGTGGATCGGTCTCGTGCTCCCGCTGACGTACTTCCTGACGGTGCTCCGGGGGATTCTGCTGAAGTCGGCGTCGCTGTCCGCCATCTGGCCCGAAACGCTGGCGCTTGTGACCATGGCAACGGTGCTGTTCTCGCTCAGCGTGCTGCGGTTCCGAAAGACGGTCGAATGAACTCGGCACGTGGGTTCCGACCCCACCACGGTGTACCTGAGCGAGCTGACGGCCGCGGCGGAGCGGATCGACCCCGTAGCGGACGAGGGCGACGATCCGGTGCCTGAGGCCGAGGCGAGCCGGCGCGATATCGCGGCGGCTCATGGCACGACGGCCTGGGCATCCGCGCCCGTGTTCATCCCCGCCCCGGTACTCAAGCCGGAGTTCATTCCTGCCCCGGCATTCAAGCCGGAGTTTATACCCGCGACGGAGTTCCGATCCGGCGATACCTAGCCGGGGGCCCAAGCTCCATGTGGGACTATTCCTCGGCAGCGTTCTCGGGGCCTGGATACGTTGACATAAGTTCCCGCCCCGTCTAACTTTATCAGTCTCTGTCGCCCCAGCCGGCAACGGCGGGGCGCCTTTTGTGTCCTGGAGTTTCTGTACCGTGGCAAGGGCTGACCGGTTCAGCAAAGAGCCAACAGCCAATAGCCAATAGCCGCATTTAATGCCCACTATCAATCAGCTCGTCCGGCAGAGCCGCCGCGACGTAGAGAAAAAAGAGAAAGCGCCCGCGCTCAAGGCGAACCCGCAGAAGCGCGGCGTGTGCACGCGCGTGTACACCACGACCCCGAAGAAGCCGAACTCGGCGCTGCGCAAAGTCGCGCGCGTCCGGCTCACCAACGGCTTCGAGGTGACCGCGTACATCCCGGGTGAAGGCCACAATCTGCAGGAGCACTCGATCGTGCTCATCCGCGGCGGCCGCGTGAAGGATCTGCCGGGCGTGCGGTATCACATCGTGCGCGGCTCGCTCGACGCGTCGGGCGTCACCGGCCGGAACAAGAGCCGCTCGAAATACGGAACGAAAAAGCCCAAGGGCGCAGCCGGAGGAAAGAAGTAAATGAGTCGCCGGAAAAGCTCGGTGAAGCGCACCATCCTGCCCGATTCCCGCTACGACAGTCAGACGGTCTCGAAGTTCATCAACTCGCTGATGTACGACGGCAAGAAGTCCACGGCCGAGCGCATCTTCTACAAGGCCATGGACCTCGTGGAGACGCGCACCAGCCAGACGGGCGTGACGGTGTTCAAGCAGGCGCTAACGAACATCAAGCCGGTCGTCGAGGTGAAGAGCCGCCGCGTCGGCGGCGCGACGTATCAGGTGCCGGTGGAAGTCCGCCCCGACCGCCGCACGGCGCTCGCGATGCGCTGGCTGATCTCGTTCTCGCGCGACCGCAACGAGAAGTCGATGGCGGAGAAGCTCGCCACCGAAGTCGTCGCGGCGTCGAAGGGAGAAGGCAACGCGGTGAAGAAGAAGGAAGACACCCACCGCATGGCCGAAGCCAACAAGGCGTTCGCGCACTACCGCTGGTAAGCTGAAAACCGCGCGAAATGAAAAAGGCGGTCCGGTGATCCGGACCGCCTTTGCTTTGCGCGGGTAGATCAGCCCGCGGTGTGAGCCGGACCGTTTCCTTCGATTGCTTTGCGTACCGCGGCGAGCAGGGTCTCGCTCGTGAATGGCTTCTCCAGAAACGCGAGCGAGCCGTTCTCTTCGCCGCCGCGGCTCATCATGTCGAGCCCGCCGTAACCCGACATCAGGAGAAACGCCGTGTTCGGGCGAATCTCGCGAAGCCGCCCTGCCAGCTCTGCGACGCGCAGCCCGGGCATCATCATGTCGCTCACCACTACCTGGATCGCGTCCGGATAAACCTCGGCCAGCCGGAGCGCGTCATTTCCGTCCTTCGCCTCCAGCACCGTGTAACCGCGCTTCGCCAGGATACGCCGCGTCACCTCGCGGGTCTGCGCGTCGTCTTCGGCCAGTAGAATCGTCTCCCGCACCGGCGAGTCGTCGCGCAGCAGCGAGATGTCGTACGATTCGCTGACCTCGCCGGACACTTCCGGCAGGTAGATCTTGAACGTGGCGCCGTGGCCGAGCTCGCTGTATGCCCGGATGTGGCCGCCGGATTGCGTCACGATCCCGTGCACGGTGGCGAGCCCGAGTCCGGTGCCCTTTCCGACTTCCTTCGTCGTGAAGAAAGGATCGAAGATGCGCACCATCGTGTCGCGATCCATCCCAGCGCCGGTATCCGTCACGATGAGGCTGGCGTAACGGCCGGGCTTGACCGGTGTGTCCTTCAGCGAGAAGGTCTCGTCCAGCCGGGTGCGCTGCGTACGAATCGTGAGCGTGCCTCCGTCCGGCATCGCGTCGGCGGCGTTGATGGTGAGGTTCAGCAGCACCTGCTCGAGCTGGCCCTGGTCCACGAGCACCAGGCCCAGGTCCTCGTCCAGCGTAGTGACGAGCTCGATGTTGCTCGGCACGACGCGCCGGAGCATGTTCTCCGTTCCCGAGATCACCTCGTTCACGTCCAGCATCTTGGGACTCACGACCTGCTTCCGGCTGAACGCCAGCAGCTGTCCCGTGAGCGCGGCGGCCCGATCGGTGGCGCAGAGGATCTCGCCGACGTCGGCCGCGACGGGGCTGTCCCACGACAATTCCTCGCGCACGAACTCGGCGTAATTACGAATGACCGTGAGGATGTTGTTGAAGTCGTGGGCGATTCCGCCCGCGAGGCGTCCGACCGCCTCGAGCTTCTGCGCCTGGCGCAGCTTGCCCTCCAGTTCCTGATGCTCCTCGACGCGAACAGTCATCCGATCGAACGCGTTGCTGAGCCGGTCGAGCTCGTCGCGTGAGCCGTCGTCGCCCCTCGCACCGGTCGACTCCTCGGGCACAATGTGCTCGACCTGGTCGGTGAGAGTGACGATCCGGTGGGTCACGCGGTGGCTCACGATCCAGACGAGCAGCGCTCCGACGATCGCCACCAGCGCGCCGATCGGAACCGTGCGCCACACGAAATCGTGCACCGGCGCCAGCACGAGTCGTTTCGGCTGTTGCATCCACATCTCCCACGGCGTGCCCGGTATGGTTCTTCCCGCCCCGATGCCGGGGCCGTAAGCCGATCGCTCGAATTCCCTGGGCTGGCCATCGGCCGACGCGCGCGGAGGCGCGGGCATGATCCGCTCGAGGTCGGTCCACACCCCGGCGTCCCGTTGCCCCAGCAGCATCGTCACGCTGTCGCCGACGAGTCCGCGAATCGTCGACTGGGATTCGACCAGCGCGCGCGTGTCAGCGATGTATCCTATCGGCGCGCGGCTCGACCGCCGGAGCTCGTGTACGGGCAGCAACAGCTCGTACACGGGGATGCCGTTCACGTCGAGGATCGGACTGATCGTCATCTCACGCGGGGCGGCGTTGCCGCGTGCTACCACCGAGTCGGCCCACGCCGGCCACCCTGGAGCGGGCTGCCAGGGACGGTCGAGCACGGTGGCTCCGCGCGCATCGAGCAGCCGTGCGCGCCAGCGACCCCGGCTCCGCGCAGGATTCGATCGATCCAGCGCGGCCACGGCCGCCGCCTCCCCTTCGCCCGTTTTCAGGAAGCTGACGACCGAGGGATCGTCCGCGATCGAGTCCAGCTGGGCCCGCCAGCGGGGCGGGGTCTGCGCGACGAGGTTGGAGACGAGCTCGGCCCCGGTCGTTAGACGCTGACCGGCATTCGCGTACAGGTGATCGCCGAACTGCCAGTAGCCTGCCCACGCGAAGATCCCAACCGTCGCCAGCACCAGCGCCGACATCAGCAGCGGCAACTTCCGGTCTAGCGGTTGGAGCTTCTTGATCACATTGGCGGTGGTTGGGCCGAGACGCCGTGGAATGTCCAGCTCCTACGTTTCTTTCATCTGACGCGCAGGGTACGTAAATCGTTTCATGCTGGCGATTTGCGACACTACTACTGGTAGTAGTCCAACAAAAAAGCCCCGCCCAAATTGGGCGGGGCTTTTTTGGATTGAGCGGGTCAGTCTTTATGGATTCTCCCGCAGAATCCGCTGCCGATATTCCTCGCTCGCGTAGATGGCTACTTCCACGCGCCGGTTCTGCTGGCGTCCCGCTTCCGTCGAATTCGCAGCGATCGGCTCGGTCTCGCCGCGCCCCAGCGCCGTGATGCGGCTGGTCGCGATGCCCTTGGACTGCAAATACGCCGAAGCCGCCGTCGCGCGCCGCTGCGACAGCGCCAAGTTGTACGAGTCGGTTCCGACGCTGTCGGTGTGACCGACGATCGTCAGGGACGAGTTGGGGTACCGCTGCAGGCTGAGCGCCAGCTCGTCGAGATTCGCGCGGCCGGCGGGGAGGATCTGGTCGGAATCGAACGGGTACAGGATGCCCGATGCGAACGACACCGCGATCCCCTCACCGATGCGCGTGACGGTCGCGCCTTCGATTCTGTCGCCGAGCTCCTTGGCCTGCTGATCCATCTGATGACCGATCACCGCTCCGGCAGCTCCGCCGAGCACCGCGCCGATGATGGCGCCGCGCGCGGTGGAACCGGTCTGGTTGCCGATCACTCCGCCGATGACGGCGCCGGTGCCGGCTCCGATGACCGCCCCGCGGTCGCGCTGGCTCATCGAGCTGCACGCGCTGGCCGCGAGTGATACTACTATCAAGCCACTGAGTAGCTGTGTTCTTCCGATTCTATTGGACATGGTCGACTTCCCGGCTGAATGTGTCTTCCAGGACTATCAAGATGGGTGCCATGGATGACCCAGCGAGCCGGGAACATTTAGTTCTTTTTGCGCGGCGAATTGCGTTGTTCGCTTGCGTCCCGGTCGCCATGCTCGGCTGCGCGGAGGACCACGTTGCCCCCGCGGGGACGCCGGCGGTCGTGGCGGAAGCGCCGATCGTGGACATGTCGCCCTCGGCTCAGCGACCCATACTGCCGGCGGAAACCCCGTTGCTTGCCGCCGAGCCCGCGGCCGGTCCAGCGCCGAGGACAGTCCCGGCGCGCGGCGCGGCCGTCGTCAGCAGCGGCGACGTTGCCGCGCTGCGCTCGCGGCAACTGCTGGTGCCGGTCGCCGGCGTGCGGCCGGCGAATCTCGTCGGCAGCTTCGCCGATGCTCGCGGGGGACGCGCGCACGAGGCGCTCGACATTGCGGCCCCGCGGGGAACGCCCGTCCTCGCGGCCGACGACGGAACGGTGCTGAAGCTGTTCACGAGCGGTGCGGGAGGGCTTACGATCTATCTCGCCGATCCCACCAGGAAGTTCATCTACTACTATGCGCACCTGCACGCGTACGCGCCCGCGCTGCGGGAAGGACAGGCCGTCGCGAAGGGGCAGCAAATCGCGACCGTGGGCACGAGCGGCAACGCTCCGCCGAACACGCCGCACCTCCACTTCGCCATCCTGCGGACCGACGACATGACGAAGTGGTGGACAGGCACGCCGCTCGATCCCTACGCGATTCTGAGGTAGTACTCCCGGGAGGCTAGCTCCCTTTGCGCTTGGCGCTCGACTGGCGCTCGGCGCGTGTTCGCGGAGTGTCGGGCCCGTGGCCGTGCCGGTCCTTGTCCCGCGACAGGCGCGTCTTCTCGCTCAGCTTCTCGGCGTCGTCGTGCTGCTGGCGGTCGGCGAACAGCCGGTCCTTGCCGGGCGTGTCGTGCTCGCGGATATCCTCGGGGTCGTACCGGGGTCCCGTATCTACCGAGGCCGATCCACTTTGCTGCACATGCTGCTTGCGGAGAAATTCGATCGTCTTCCGCCCATGCTGCCCCTCGGCGTGCTGCTGAGCGGGCGCCTGATGTCCATCGTTCCGCTTGTTCTTGCTCATCGAGTCAGCTCCGGATGCGCGTTTGTTACGGCGTTATGGTGAGAGTAATTGGATTTTTCAGGTGCACGATGTGTTCCCGCCTCGCGAGCCGCCTGATTCGCTCGAACCAGCTCGGCGGGCGCGGCTCGCCGCCGTGCTCCATTACCCGTTTGGCCACGTCCGCCACTTCCTGAGGGTCCATCCGCAGGCAGCCCTTGGAACCGGACTCGCCCAGCGATTCCACCGCCGGCGTGCCGTGGATGTAGTAGTCGGGCTCCTTGAAGAAGATCTTCACGGTCTGCATGGGATTGTCGGAATCGCCCGGCGCTTTCGCGGTCTTGCCGCGCGCCCACGGCTCCTTGGGCGGAACCCAACGCGGATTCCAGATCAGCTTCCTGATCCTGAATGTGCCCGTCGGCGTCGGATGCCCGTCGGCGCCCACAGCCACCGCGTATGTCGCGACGACGGAGTCGCGCATTCGCACGGTGAGAATGCGTGCGCCGAGGCTCGCCGACAGCGTGAGGGCCGCGGCGGGCGCCGCCACGGCCACGCTATCAGGCTTTGCGGCTGAGTCGGCGCGTACCGAGTCGACTGACGCTCCAGCCGCCGGACCGGCGAGAATGGCTGCTGCGAAAAGGCCATTTATGTGATTCAACGTGTCGCCCTCGTTTCGGATTGTGGCCGCTACAGAAGGCAACAAGTGTTCCTGCCGCTCCCGTCTCGCTACAGATTCGGCAGCGTGTGGGTGCGCCCTCTGTTCTGCTCCTGCAGCCACGCGTGCAGCGGCGCGAAGTACTCCATCATCGCATTGGCGTTGAGCTCCTGGCCCGTGGTCTCGCGCAGCACGTCGCGCCATGGACGGCTCGCGCCCGGCGCCATGAGCGTGCGCAGAAAATCTCCGACGCCCGTGCTGCCATAGTAATTCGTGTTGCGCGGGTCCTGCTTCAGAATGTCTTGCGCGATGTGGTTGTGCATCTGGAACAGGAGCGCGAACGACAGCGCGTAATCGTAGTACTGGCCCGGGTCGTCGTTGATATGCGTCTTGGTCAGCGCGTCGGCGAACTGCTCACCGCGCGGCGCGGGCGGGACGATCCCCTGATAGCGGCGCGCAAGCTCCCACCAGCGCGCATTCCACTGATCGGGCGACAGGTTGTTCGCGTACAACTCGTGCTCGAACCGGGTCATGACGCCGGCCGAGAAAGGCATGAACACTATGTAGTTCAGCGCTTCGCGCAGCAGCTGGGCCCGCTCGTCCGCCTGCGCTCCCGCCGGCAGCAGGCCGCGTCCCACAAGAAACGGGCGCTGCATTGACGCGAGCCCGATCATCGAGCCGATCGCCTCGTGGTACGCGCGATTGGCTCCGCCGCGCAGCACGAGCGGGACCTCGGGCCGCGTGTACGCGACGTAGTAGTAGATGTGGCCCAGCTCGTGATGCGAGGTCTCGTACCAGTCAGCATTGGGCTCCACGCTCATGAGCGAGCGCACGTCGTTCTCGAGATCCAGGTGCCACGCGGATGCGTGCGTGTTCTTCTTGTAGGGCGCATTCGCCGGCAGTGGATACAATGACGACTTCTCGTAGAAGCTCGCGGGCAGGGCGGGGAAGCCGAGCGATTTGTAGAAGTCCTCGCTCGAGCGCACTACCCACTCCGCGGTCTTTCCCTTGAAGGCGTCGTCGAGATTGGGTCCGCCCTCGGAGCGCGCGAGATCCTCCCACGACTGGCCCCATCTGTTCGGCAGCCAGTGCGCGGGGAGATACTCGGGCACGGGGACGTTGTACTTCCTGGCCAGCTCGTACCGCGCCCAGGTGTGCAGCTCGCGGTACAGCGGCCGGATCTGCCGCAGCAGATTGTCGGTCATCTGCAGCATCTCATCCGTCGTCATGCCGTAGTCCGACACCTGATACGTGAAGAAGTCTGGGTAGCCGAGCGCCTGGACCGTCTGGTTGCGCAGGTCGCGCAGGCTCATGATCCCCGGCTTGAGCGTCGGGCCGACGGCCTTGGACGATTCCCAGTACGCGCGGCGGTCGGCGATGTTCGTGCTGTTGCGCAGCGTCGAGTCGATCTGGTTGGGCGTGACCGCTTTGCCGTTAACCATGAACGTGTAGCCGTACAGCTTCTCGGTCTGCTCCGTCTCCGCGGCGATGCGCCGGCGCACGACGTCGGGCGCCGTTTGCGGCTGGTTGGCGGCGGCGTACAGCATCGCCTCGAGCTGGCGCACCTGGATCGGGGTGAGCCGGTCCTTCTGCGCCAGGTAGCCGCGGATGCGCTCGATGTTGGCGACGCTGCCGACGAAGCTCGCGTACGCTTCGTTCGCCGCCTTGGTGCGGCGCGCATTGGTCGAGTCGCCTTCCACGATGTGCGTGTTCGATACCCACTCGGCCTGCGCCGAGGCGTAGTACAGCCGCTGGAATTCCGTGGCATAGCTGTCGAGATACGCCTGCGCGTCGGCCTGGGCGGCGACGGTCGTCGCGATCGTCGCGGCGGTCTGGGCGGTCTGCGCGATCTGAGTGCAGCTGCCGGCAATGGTCAGGAAGACGACAGGCAGGACGGTGGCGCGGAAGAGGCGCTGCATAAAGAGACTCCGGTGTTCGCGTTGGTCGATGCTGGGAATTAACGCACGGCTCTCCCGGGGCGCCACGGTCTGGCGAGCCGAACCGAGGGAGGGTAGCGTTGGCGCCAGAAGGCACAGCGTCTTTTCCCGTAACCGGACGATCCGATGCTTTTGTTTTGGCGGGGCCACGGCTGGGCCGTGCTGCTGATCCTGTTCGGCTGGTTGTTTCTTTTGATCGGCGTGACGATCGCAACCCACGGCCCGGAGGGCGACCCGAGCGCGGCGGCGAACACGGACCGAACGTTCGCTCTCGCGTTCGCGCTGTCGGCCGTAACGGTTTACGCCATGGCCTGGCGGAAGGAGAGGAAGCTTCGCGCCGCCGCCGATCCGGTCCCGTACGACGACAATTTCATGTTCATCCCGGTGAAGTTCTGGGCGTACGGCTTTGCGGTGATTGCGGTGTTCCTGCTGGTCCGTTCGTTCTCGCTGCTTGGATTGTCGCCCTGACCATGTAGAGCGGCGTGTTCGGCATGGTAGGTGCAGCAATTCGAAGCGGGGGTCGTCATGACCATGAAGTTTCGCGACCGACTCGATGCGGGACGACAGCTGGCGAGCAGGCTGGCCGAGTACGCCGACCGTACGGACGTGCTGGTGCTCGGCTTGCCGCGGGGCGGCGTACCGGTCGCGTTCGAGGTCGCGCGCGCTCTTTCCGCTCCGCTCGACGTCTTCGTCGTCCGCAAGCTCGGGCTGCCGCATCACGAGGAGCTGGCGATGGGCGCTATTGCGATGGGCGGAGCGCGCGTACTGGATCGCGCCCTGATCGCGCAGGTGGGCGTGAGCGACGCGGAGATCGAGCAGGTCACGCGGCGCGAGGAGATCGAGCTGGAGCGGCGCCAGAAGCAGTACCGTGGCGACCGTCCGCTGCCGGACATCGCCGGGCGCACGGTGATCCTGGTGGACGACGGGCTCGCGACCGGGTCAAGCATGCGCGTCGCTGTCGCCGCGCTCAGGGAAGAGCACCCGCGGAAGATCGTCGTGGCGGTTCCGATCGCCCCGGAGGAGACCTGTGAGATGCTGCGCGGCGCGGCCGACGAGGTCGTGTGCGCTCTCACGCCGGAGCCGTTTTACGCGGTCGGGCTCTGGTACCGCGACTTCTCGCAGACGAGCGACGAGGAAGTGCACGACCTGATCGAGCGCTCGAGGGAGGAGCTCGTTCCCGCGCCTTTCCCGCGCCGCTGAGCGGGCGCGCTCGCACGGCAGACAGGGAGGACGAATGACTGTGGCATCCGATTCAGCTTCGGTGGAGCGCATGGTGGTGGTCGAGGCCGGCGACGCGTCGCTCGAGGGGACGCTGGCGCTTCCGCCGGCGGCGCGCGGTGTCGTCGTGTTCGCGCACGGCAGCGGGAGCAGCCGGCACAGTCCCCGAAACCGCTTCGTGGCGGAGGCGCTGCGCGAGGGAGGGATGGGTACGCTGCTGCTCGATCTGTTGACGGCGCGGGAAGAGGGAGTGGACGTCTACACGCGCGAGCACCGGTTCGACATCGGATTGCTGGCGCGGCGGCTCGCGGGCGCGATCGACTGGCTGGACGAGGAGGAATCGACCCGCGCCCTTCCGGTCGGACTGTTCGGGGCGAGCACGGGCGGAGGCGCCGCGCTGGTGGCCGCGGCGGATCATCCGGAGAAGGTGCGCGCCGTGGTGTCGCGTGGCGGCCGGCCCGACCTGGCGGGCGAGGCGCTGGCGCGCGTGCGGGCGCCGACGCTGCTGATCGTGGGCGAGCGTGACGAGCAGGTGATCGAGCTGAACCGGGAAGCGATGTCTCGGATGACGGCGCCGGTGCGGCTGGAGATCGTGCCGCGCGCGACGCATCTATTTGAAGAGCCCGGGACGCTGGAGCAGGTCGCGCGGCTGGCCCGCGACTGGTTCGTCCGCCAGCTCCCAGTGAACGTGGCTGAGCTGACCCACTCCAGGTCGCCGGGAGGAGTTGACTCCCGCCCGTAGCGGCTTACATTACTAAGGCTATGGCAAACTACGCTTTGCGTGGCGAGCCGTGGCACAGTAAGAGACAACCAAACCGCCGAGGAAGTTTTCGGCGCGCCTCGAGTCCCCACCCGTGCAGGAGCGGCGGGTGCACCCGGCGGCAGCGGATGGATACCGGCCCACCATGGGTGCCTGGTCCACCCGCGTTTTCGTTCTCTGGAACCGCTCCGCAGCCTGAATCAAACGAACATGTCGACAGCCGCGGCTTCACGCGTGACTACAGCAAAATCGACCGGCCGCCACACTGCGCTCGAGTATTACCGGAACATCGGCATCATGGCCCACATCGATGCCGGTAAGACGACCACGACCGAGCGTATCCTCTATTACACGGGGCGCAGCCACAAGCTCGGCGAAGTGCACGAAGGCACCGCGACCATGGACTGGATGGAGCAGGAGCAGGAGCGCGGAATCACCATCACCTCCGCCGCCACGACTGCATTCTGGGAGCGGAACGGGATCGAGCATCGCATCAACATCATCGACACGCCCGGCCACGTGGATTTCACCGTGGAAGTGGAGCGGTCGCTGCGCGTGCTCGACGGCGCGGTCGCGCTGCTGGACTCGGTCGCGGGCGTAGAGCCGCAGACCGAGACGGTGTGGCGCCAGGCCGACCGGTACGGCGTGCCCCGCATCATCTTCGCGAACAAGATGGACCGCGTCGGCGCGGACTTCGATCGCTGCCTCAAGATGATCCGCGACCGCCTCACGAAGGACGCGTATCCGATCCAGCTGCCGGTGGGCTCGGGTGAGCTGTTCACCGGCCACATCGACGTCATCGAGCGTAAGCAGTACATCTTCGACGACGAATCGCTCGGCAAGAAGTTCGATGTCGTCGACGTCCCCGAGATCTATAAAGACGCGGTCGAGCAGGCGCGTAACGAGGTGATCGAGGCCGCGGTCTCGCACGACGTCGAGTTGATCGAGAAGTACTTCGGCGGCGTAGCTCTCACCAACGACGAGATCAGGCACGCGATCCGCGCGGCCACGGTCGGCGGTTTCATCGTGCCCGTCATGTGCGGCGCGGCGTTCAAGAACAAGGGCGTGCAGGCGCTGCTCGACGCCGTGATCGACTTCCTGCCGTCGCCGCTCGACGTGCCGCCGATCCAGGCGCACGCGCCGAACCATGCCGAGCCCGAGACGCGCCCCGTCGACGACGACGCGCCGTTCGCCGGACTCGCGTTCAAGATCGCGACCGATCCGTTCGTGGGAAAATTGACGTTCTTCCGCGTGTACTCCGGCGTGCTCAAGTCGGGCTCGTACGTGTACAACGCGAGCAAGGACAAGCGCGAACGCGTCAGCCGGCTGCTGCAGATGCACGCCAACAAGCGCGAGGAGATCGAGGAAGTGCGCGCCGGCGACATCGCCGCGGCGATCGGTCTCAGGGACACGCGCACGGGCGATACGATCTGCGACGAAGACAAGCCGATCGTGCTGGAAGCGATGAAGTTCCCGGCCCCCGTCATCGACGTCGCCATCGAGCCGAAGACGAAGGCCGATCAGGACAAGCTCGGCATCGCGCTGCAGAAGCTAGCCGAGGAGGATCCGACGTTCCGCGTGCACTCTGACGCGGAGACCGGCCAGACGATCATCTCCGGCATGGGCGAGCTGCACCTCGAGATCATCGTCGACCGGATGCAGCGCGAGTTCAAGGTGGACGCGAACATCGGCCGCCCGCAGGTCGCTTACCGCGAGACGATCAAGAAGCGCGTCGAGAAGGTGGAAGGGAAGTTCATCCGGCAGTCCGGCGGTAAGGGACAGTACGGCCACGTCGTCATCAACATCGAGCCGGCCAAGCAGGGCGAAGGCTTCGTGTTCGAGGACAAGATCGTCGGCGGCACGATCCCGCGTGAATTCATCAAGCCGGCGTCCGAGGGAATGCGCGAGGCGCTCGAGGGCGGCGTGCTCGCGGGCTACCCGATGGTGGACGTGAAGGCGGAGCTGGTGTACGGCTCGTACCACGACGTCGACTCCAGCGAGATGGCCTTCAAGATCGCGGGCTCGATGGCGATCAAGGAAGCGGCCAAGCGCGCGACGCCGATCATCCTCGAGCCGATGATGAACGTCGAAGTCGTCTGCCCGTCGGACTACATGGGCGACATCCTCGGCGACCTGTCCTCACGCCGCGGCAAGATCGGCGGGATGATGCAGCGCGGCGAAGCGCAGGTGATCGAGGCGACGGTGCCGCTGTCGGAGATGTTCGGCTACTCCACGCGCCTCCGCTCGCAGTCGCAGGGACGCGCGGTGTACTCGATGGAGTTCAGCCACTACGAGGAAGTTCCCAAGAGCAAGGCCGAAGAAATCATCAACAAAGTGAAGGGATAAAGTCATGGCCAAAGCGAAATTCCAGCGCACGAAGCCCCACGTAAACGTCGGCACGATCGGGCACGTCGATCATGGCAAGACGACCCTGACGGCGGCGATCACGGCGATCCAGGCGAAGAAGGGCCTGGCGCAGCCGGTGGCGTTCGACCAGATCGACAAGGCGCCGGAAGAG